>JANYEU010000159.1 GCA_025362915.1 Chitinophagaceae bacterium
GAGTAAGTGGGATGCCTCCGGACAGATACCAGACCGTGCGGTTGATAAGGGTTTAATTGATTTCTATGGTGCAATAGATCCTTTTGAAGGGGGCATCACCTATCGTACCAATGCCAATGTAGCACTCACCACAACATTGAATAATGGGGGATTGATTAAGAACCAACTCTATTATTCCAACTACAATTTCGATCTCCACACCAACTTTACCTTCTTCTTGGTGGATACCATTAATGGTGATGAAATCAGGCAAAAGGAGGCAAGGGATATGGCGGGATATAACGGTAGTTATACCCAGACAAGTTATATTGGCAATGTAAAAGTAGCTACTGAAGCAGGCATTAATGTACGTACAGACTTTACGCACAACACTGGATTATCGCATACGGTTGATAGGTTTACAACCCTCAACCAAATAAAACTGGGTGATATTACCGAAGTAAACATCGCCCCATACATAAGCGAAACGTTTAGTATTACCAAGCAGCTTACCCTGAATGCAGGGCTTCGTTTCGATCAATTCTATCATCAATACAATAACAAATTGGCAAGCGATACCACACTCAATGGCATCGGTATCTATAAGGCAAATGCCAATACTTTTAGTCCAAAATTTAGTTTGTATTACCATGTAGATAACAACTTGCAGTTTTATATAACTGCTGGTAGGGGATTTCATTCCAATGATACAAGGGCGGTTGTAGTAACCCACGGCTATGAAGTTTTGCCAAAAGCAGATGGTGTGGATGTTGGCACAGTTTATAAACCATTCAAGAGTTTGTTGCTCAACGCCGCCGTTTGGTATATTTATCTAGGGCAGGAGTTTGTTTATGGCGGCGATGGTGGCGATGTAACGTTTAATGGAAAAACCCGTCGTCTAGGATTTGACTTTACTGGTCGTTATCAACCCCTTTCTTCTTTGTACATTGATGTGGATATAAACCATGCCCATGGGCGGGTAGTAGATGCTACAAAAGGGCAGGATTATATTCCGCTGGCACCAGTTTGGACAAGTACTGGCGGCATTACCTACCTTACTAAAAAAGGTTTTAATGGCAGTTTGCGATACAGATATGTGGGAGACAGAGCGGGTAATGAAGATTATAACCTTACTGCCGTAGGCTATTTTATTACCGATGGGGTAGTTAATTATACCACCAAGAAATATGATTTTGGCATTGTAATAACCAATGTACTAAACACCAGTTGGAAGGAAACACAGTTTGATACGGTTACCCGCCTTAAAGGTGAAGCACATGCTGTAGATGAAATGTGCTTTACCCCCGGAACACCCTTCTCATTAAAAGCAAGTGTGACTTATAGGTTTTAGGAGGGAATAGGCGTAGATTATAAAAAGGAGGGCTACTTAGGCAATGATAATTGTTATTGCCTAAGCAGCCCTAATGGTTTGAACGCTTCAAATTAAGCTTCCAGTTGATCGAGAACTACAACAAAAGCATGATATATTTTTCTTAGTTCTATTGGGTCTACAATGGCTAAATCACTTGAGAATTCCAATTTATATTCTTTTTCATTAGAGTGAGAAATATGATGACTTGTAATGCCAAATGAAAAGTCTGTCAATGATTCAAAAACACTTCTCACTTCACTGTCCGCAAAAAGTTGCTTTACTTTTTCTTCATTGTTAGACTTAACAATTACCTTTTCATCAAACTCAATATAACCGGTTTCAATGTCTTGCATACCCAAAAACTTACCTATTTCATCAAGGAACCCTTCATGGTGGATGGCAAAGCTAAAATCATCCTTTACCCCATGCAATACAGCACTTATTAATGTACTTTCATACCCACCTTCAAAACCGCCTCCTGGATCAAAATCTATATCTACTAAAACTTCCCTCTTACCTTGTTTCAAGATGGGTGGGTATTCATAAATCCATTCATCTCCAGCTAAATCTGTTGTTACTTGTTGCCAAATTTCATCTTCTGTATTCCCTTCTATAATTTGTTGACTTTTCATATAATTACTTTTCCTTAGTTAATGCAAAAACCACTCCACATACAGCGAAGAGACATAAGTCTTTTGTTAATTCAAAGGGTGTCCTCATTCCCTTCTAGAACAAATCCGCCAATGTCTTCACTACTATTTTTTTATTTAGTTCCTGCACGGCACTGTCAATGGTAATTATCTTCTTTTCATTGGGTAATAAGTCAAAATAGTTATCGCTATAATGAACCTGCTTGCCCGGAATATTCAACTGTACATACTTGGCAAATCCATTGCTGGAAATGGAGAAACTGGTACTACTGATGGGCTGAACCTGTATATATGGCTTGTATAGTTTCAGATTTTGTGGTGTGCTAAACGTAAAATGGGTTTCGGAAACCGTTTTTCCAACACT
Organism: Chitinophagaceae bacterium; assembly: GCA_025362915.1. Taxonomy (GTDB): domain Bacteria; phylum Bacteroidota; class Bacteroidia; order Chitinophagales; family Chitinophagaceae; genus Parasediminibacterium. The sequence goes on from JANYEU010000159.1 coordinate 2,366, forward strand.
CACAAAAGTTGCCTTGGCATACAAACCATTTGTTTCGGTACGTTTACTTACCCAATTGCCAATATCCACAATGGTTGTCGTTTGCTTCACAGCCGTTAAGGGGATGTCTATCTTGTCATACTCTTTCCCTGAGAAATCATGGATGGATAAATGTAACACACCTGGAATATTCTTCAATAAATCGTTGGTTACATTCACTGCCCAGTTCTTTTTATCCGTAGAATCCAGTGTTATCAATACATCGGCATAAGCATCCTTTATACCAAACATCGCCGCCTTCCAGTTGTTGTAACAATCCACGGTGCTCCAACTAGCCACTGGCCAGCAATCGTTCAATTGCCAATACAATGTACCCATATTGGTGGGCATCTTACTACGATGGATTTGTATGGACGTACTAAAAACATAGTGCTGCATACACTGTGTGGCATAGATATAATCTATAAAGTTCTTTGGTTGAGGCATGTATTGATTGATATAACTCTGCATTAAAGGGTATCCTTTTCCATGTTTCTGATGGGTGCGCATGGTGGCAGATGTTGTATCATAATCCTCCGGCAGTGCATATTTCTCTACGGTAGAAAGTTCAGGCATCGATTCCATTCCATATTCACTTACAAACCTTCCTGTCTTTTCATGAAATACTTCTGCCGGTTCCTCATAGCCCCACAAACCCCAATAGTGCGAATCGCCATTGGTAATACTTTCCTTTTTTGTCCAGCTAAACAACGGCGAAGAAGGTATAAAACTGATGCTGTTATCGTATTGCGCAATGGTAGTCGGTATCACATCCAAAAACAATTTCTTATAGGCCGCATCTATTCTTGCTTCCTCCTGCGGCTTGTCCTTAAACTTCCACCGCCACCAATTATTCCAACCTTCATCCACCTCATTACTTCCACAATACAACGCCAACGAAGGATGATTGCGCAAACGGGTGATATTATCTGCCAGTTCTGCCTGCACATTCTTTAAGAACGCCTCATCATCGGGGTACATCGCACAGGCAAAAGCCATATCCTGCCACACCAATATCCCCTCCTCATCACAAAGATTATATAGGTCGTCACTTTCATAAATACCCCCACCCCACACACGCAGCATATTCATGTTTGCCTCCTTTGCATTGGCAACTTGTTTCTTATAAGTATCGTAAGTTATCCTTGGCAGGAAAGGATTGCACGGAATAAAGTTTGCGCCCTTCATATAAACAGGAATACCATTCAACTTAAAATAAAAACTCTGCCCCACTTCATCCTTTTCCTGCATTAGTTGGATGGTACGCAGCCCAAGCTTCTTTTCTATATCAGTTGTTTCAGTAGCTCTATTCACCGTAGTTTGAATAGAAGAGACTGTAGTATATAGATAAGGCTTACCCAATTGATACGTCCACCATTTCTTAGGATTCAGAACGTTGAAATCAAGCGTCACATCGTTTATTCCCTTATGCAGAACCATTGTTCTATTGACTGAAAAAGCAGGAACCGCTGCCTTATCCTGCAAATGGATACTGACTGTATTTGATTCATTTGCTTCTATTTGATAAGTTGCTTTTACAGTAGCTAATTTATCAGTCAATGAGGTGACGGTAAAATGCACATCATTCACCTTCATATAATCCCAAGCATTCAGTTTAATGTTCTTCCATACACCGCAGGTAGTAAACTTTGGTCCCCAATCCCAGCCAAAACTATACTGCGCCTTACGTACATACATCCGTGGATAATCGAGTGTGGGCCATGCAAAAGGCAAATCCTTTTGTGCCAACTCCTCTACCTTATTCTGTGCCGAATGAAACTTTATGTATAGATAATTTGTTGATTTCAACCACTGCTTCACGTCCACCTTCCAAGTACGGAACATATTGTCCGCATCCAATATTTTAGTCCCGTTTAAATACACTTCAGCATAAGTATCCAATCCCTCAAACACCAATTCTACATGGTTCCTTTGCAGAACAAGACTCGAAGTTGTAAAGTTTGTCTGGTATTCCCAATCTTCCCTATCCACCCATTGTATCTTGCTTTCATTATCACGATAGAAAGGGTCTGGAATCTTATTATTGCTTAATAAATCAGTATGCACCGTACCCGGAACGGTAGCTGCCATCCATCCGCCAGTATCTCCCACCTTTCTAAATTGCCAATTGGAAATAAGTATTTGGGATTGACTAAAACCAATAGCCATATATAAAACTAAAATGAATAGAAAAGAGCGTTTCTTCATACAAACAAAGTTATTGTGTAGGGTTGATAAAAGGTTATTGAAATATTGTAGCATTAATATCTGGGTAATCATTTGCGAGCTTAATGTGTGCATTGCAAACTCACAACTAATTAAAAATAAAAGATCGTATTATCAGGTAAGAAAAAATAAAGATAAAAGGGCTAAGTGAAAAAATAAGAGATAATCTGAGTCTTTCTTTAGGCGTAGCAGAAAATTCACTCAAAAGAACAGTTGTTCTTTCTTTTGAGTAAATGAAACTAAGAATAAAGTAAATGATACTTAATGAAACTATAACATACATTTTTAGGATATAGCGTTTTTGGTTAAACACAAAACTTAAATCTATTACCCCACAATGACCAATTATATCTATCAGTGTAAGAAGAAAAAGGCCTAAACTAAAGCTAAACCAAAAAAGAGATACTACTCTTTGTGATTTCCTTTGAGTATCAGATGCACCAGCAATGATATTTATATAAAGTTTATTAATCAATGTCATATAACGTAATACTTTTATCGTGTTCCCCACTTTCCAATGTTGGGTATTCTTCACCCACATCCTTTCAATAACATTTTCTACTTATCTCTTACATCCTATCCTTATAGTTATGGGTGAAGAATGCCCAACAATAGCAATAAGAAGCACACACAAATTAAACAGTTCTGGCTTACATTTTCTTTTTTTATTTCTGGATCAACGGGTTTGCATGGCAGTATTGCATTGTTTTGTGGCTTCTGCAACAGCCTTTCTCGTTCAAAAAACGTATTGTATGTCAAGGGGACTCTCCCTTAGCTATAAAAACGCTTTTTTACTGTCATGGGAGAACTCCCATGGCATACAATACGCGTTTTTATAGCAAGAGGAGAACTCCCATAAGAGAAAAAAAGCTTTTTTATTGTCATGGGAGTTCTCCCATTGCATACATTACGCTTATTTACTGTCATAGGAGTACTCCCATCGCATACATTACGCGTTTTTACTGGCATGGGAGAGTCCCCTTGCCATACAATACGTTTTTTGTCGCCTTCGTTGGTGTTCCCCACTCGCCAATGTTGTGTGTTTTTCACCAATATCATTTCAATAAAGTTTTACTTATCTCTTTACCTTCTATCATTATAGTTGTTGGTTAAAAACTCCCAACAATAGCGATACATATAAACCGAAATGAATAGAAAATAGCTCTTTTTGATACAAACGAAGTCATTATGTGAGTCTGATATACCGTTATTGAAATACTATAGTACTTAAAAACAGGTTGCATAACACTACATAAATTTTATATCTTCCCAAAACAAGTAAATATCATTTCAACGATAGGAGAAATCTCATGGAATAATATCAGTAACTTTATGGTATGATTTTTACTATTGGTTATGGTTAGATTTCTCCAATCGGGGAAATGACAGGGAAACTAGGAAGATGGTTAAAAACACAAAAAGCAGGTTGCACTTAAATATAAGCTATATGAAAAAGAAAGAAAAAGAGATATTACATCACCTATATATAGAATTGGTGAAGTTGCAAAAGGAAATCATTGCTTCAAACCTGAAACTATTAATAGTATTGGAGGGAAGGGATGCAGCAGGAAAGGATGGTACGATAAAAAACATTATCAAACACCTTAGTCCAAGGGAAACGAGGGTGGTTGCCCTCAGCAAACCGTCGGATAGGGAAGTGAGGGAATGGTATTTTCAACGTTATGCGACCGAATTGCCAGTTTTGGGCGAGATGGTTATCTTTAACCGAAGCTGGTATAACCGTGCAGGGGTGGAAAAGGTGATGGGCTTTTGTTCTGATAAAGAATATCAACTGTTTTTTGGCACGGTTGGGCCATTTGAGAAGATGTTGGTGGATGAAGGTTTTGTAATAATGAAATATTATCTGGACATCAGCAAACACGAACAGGAAAAACGATTGGAAGACCGAAAGAAAGATCCTTTGAAGCAATGGAAAATAAGCCCTATTGATAAGGATGCACAGAAAAACTGGAAAGAATATTCGGAAGTACGGAACGAAATGGTACTGAAAACCAATTTCTTGCACGCGCCGTGGTTTATAGTGGATGCGGAGGATAAGGATGCTGCACATATTGCGGTGATAAAGCATTTGTTGGGGCATTTAAAATACAAAGGCAAGGACAAATCATTATTAAAGCATGTATCTGAACTGGTTTATCCTGCCACGCCAGAAAATATTGAAGAAAAGCTTTACCGATAGCGAATTATTTTGGCGATGTCTTCTTTATGTATAATATTACTGGTGGAATACCCGCCATTTTCTCCTATTACCCTCACTATCTAATAAAGACTTGCAAACTATACTTACAATAAAAGTTTGAAGTACCTTTGATAGTAATAAAAAAGTAACCGATGTCTATTGATAACGATGGCACACAAGCATCAATTGCCGAAAAATGGGGATTGGACTTTAAAGCTGCCACCAAAAGGTTGGAAGGCGTAATCATTAAAACTTCGCTTCAATACAATAATCATCTTTCAGAAAAATACCAATGTAAGATTTACCTTAAAAGAGAGGATTTACAGGTGGTACGGTCGTACAAATTGCGTGGTGCCTACAACATGATGAGCAGTTTATCTGCACAGCAGTTGCAAAAAGGGGTGGTTTGTGCAAGTGCCGGAAACCATGCGCAGGGAGTGGCATATAGTTGCAAACAACTAAATGTGAAAGGGGTTATTTTTATGCCTACCAGTGCGCCGAAACAGAAAGTGAGGCAGACAAAAATGTTTGGTGGAGCTAATATAGAAGTGATGCTTACGGGCGATACATTTGATGACTGTGCTGCGGCTGCAAAAAAATATACAGAGGAACATGATATGGTATTTATCCCCGCCTTTGATGATGTCAGGATAATAGAAGGACAGGGAACGGTGGGTGTGGAGATTGATGACGAGCAAAAAGATATTGATTACCTGTTTATTCCGGTGGGTGGTGGTGGTCTTAGTGCCGGCATTGGGGCTTATTACAAGCAAATATCCCCTGAAACCAAGATAATAGGTTTGGAACCCGAAGGCGCACCGTCCATGTTGGAGGCAATAAGGAATGATAAACCAATAACGCTAGGCGCAATGGACAGATTTGTGGATGGAGCTGCCGTAAAACGTGTAGGAGACATTACTTTTTCCATCTGCAAGGAAGTTTTGGATGATATGCACTTGGTGGCAGAAGGAAAGATATGCACTACCATTCTACAATTATACGATCAGGATGCCATTGTGATAGAACCAGCCGGTGCATTGTCCATTGCCTGTCTGGATGATTACGCAACAGCCATAAAAGGTAAAAAAGTTGTTTGTATAATAAGTGGCGGCAACAACGACATAGACAGAATGCCTGAAATAAAGGAACGGAGCTTGCAATATGAAGGACTTAAATACTACTTTTTGGTATGGTTTGCACAACGTCCGGGTGCATTAAAGGATTTTGTAAATCATGTATTGAGTCCGGAAGACGATATTACCCGTTTTGAGTATATGCAAAAGACAAACAAGGAAGCAGGACCTGCATTGGTGGGTATTGAACTTTCTGCCAAGGAGAATTATGGGCATTTAATACAACAAATGACCAACTATAATATCAATTTTACGGAGATTAATAAGAATGATACGCTTTATGGGTTTCTTGTGTAATAAAGCGTGCTTGTTTTTATTGTAGAGTGACAAACCATTATCCAAAACCTTTCCGAGCTTTTATGATAATCATCAGTATTTCTGCTAAAAAGTAGCTTTACTTTCGAAACCATGAACCTCTCTCCCACTTTTACAAAAACAATCAATCACTTCGTTTTGAAAAAACGCTACTAAAACGGTAGTATATTTCTGTTATTTATAAAACAATGGCATAGTTGCCATTTATAATGAAATGCAATACAGTATTGAATCCTATAAGACAACACCTCTTTTAAAAAGCCTTCGGCACTTGCTTTGACTTTATTAAATCAATTCGTTCAAAATGAAAAAAGCACTTACAAGGAAACAGAAGCATCCACAGCGTTGCAAGAATCAGTCATCCTATTTGTTAACCTTTAAATATATATATCATGAAACTTAATAAAACAGCCATTATGGACTTTGTAGTGATTGCTTTCGTGTGGGGCATCTCCTTAACAGCACTCTACCATGTAGTAATGCGCATTGAAATATTACTCACCAATTAAAAAAATAGCAATTAAGCTTCCTTTGCCAATAGTTGTTTCGATGATCATATTGAACTTGTTTAAACTTATTTCAATACAAACTGGCAAAATTTATAAAATAAATAAAAAAGGGCAAAAATGTCAAACTCAACGATAGTAAGGGTTTACTATTTTTTCACTTTTTATTTAGATAAGGAGCTTTACACCTTTTACGTCTAAATAAGTTTAAACAAGTTCATTATTTAATGGTACACTAATTACTCATCTTGAAAAAAATAAATTTATACAATCCCTAAAAAAACACAGTCTATTATAGTAGGGGGGCTTGCCACTGCCTTAGTAGCCATTAAACAGCTTGGCACGAACGGCGGCGGCTTTTTAGGAGCCAACATTTCGCCCCCAGTTAAGAATCAAATGGTTTGATCACCTTAATTCTTTTTTTGGATATAGCATTTTTTTCTAACAACTAAAAAATATCAATCATGCTTACAGTCATCTTATTTATTACAGGTCTTATTGCCTTTGCACTCTTTTTCAAATCGATAGATGTTTTCGATAAAATTTAAAACAACCTTCATTAAAAAATAAATTTAAAGACATGTTTTTATTACTATTTATTCTTTCAATCACGGTATTCATTTACCTATTGTATGTTTTAATTAAACCCGAAAAATTTTAACCTTAAAACAATAAATATGAACACAGAATTATCAGGAGTCATCCTTACGTTTCTCTTAACAGTATTACTTGCTTATCCATTGGGCATGTACATAGCAAAAGTTTTCAGTGGAGAACGAACTATTTTGGATTTCATGAAACCAGTGGAACGTTTAATCTATCGTATTTCAGGTGTAAATCCTTCAGAGGGCATGGATTGGAAACAATTCTTGAAGGCTATGCTTACTATCAATTTATTATGGTTTGTATATGCGTTTTTTATGTTCCTTTTTCAAGGGCATTTGCCATTAAATCCAGATGGCAATCCAGATATGACACCAGACTTAAGTTTTAATTCGGCTGTGAGTTTCATAACAAACACCAACTGGCAGAATTATTCCGGAGAAACCGGTGTTACTTACCTCACCCAGCTTTTTGTAATTACTTTCTTACAGTTTGTAAGTGCCGCTACAGGCATTGCTTGTTTGGTGGCAATGTTTAATGGCCTTAAACATAAGACTACCAATAACCTTGGTAACTTTTGGCAGATATTAACCGTAACTACTACCAGGATATTATTACCAATTTGCATTGTAATTGCCGTTTTACTTTCTTTTAATGGGACACCAGCAAGTTATGATGGGAAAGATGCTTTTATAGGGTTGCAGGGAGATACTGTACAGGTTTCCAGAGGGCCAGCTGCTGGTATGATTGCCATCAAACATTTGGGTACAAATGGTGGTGGATGGTATAATGCCAATTCTGCCCATCCATTAGAAAACCCTAATTATTTTACCAATATGTTAGAGGTCATTGCACAGGTACTCATTCCTATGTCCTTGCTTTTTGCACTAGGGTTTTATATCAAACGTAGAAAGTTTGCCAATGTAATTTTCGGTATCATGACACTTGGCATGCTCTGTCTGGTTATTCCAACTATCATCACTGAAATTCATGGCAATCCAGAAATAGCAAGAATGGGTATCTCCCAAGCAACTGGCGCAATGGAAGGTAAGGAAGTGAGGTTTGGCCCAGCAGCTTCAGGTTATTGGAGTATAGTTACTACCATTATTTCTACCGGATCGGTAAACTCAATGCATGATAGTTCAATGGCATTATCTGGGTTGATGCAAATGCTCGGAATGCTTGTAAATGGTTTTTATGGTGGCTGTGGAGTGGGTTTCCTCAATTATTTCATCTACATAATCATTGCTGTTTTCATATCTGGATTAATGGTGGGGAGAACACCAGAGTTTATGGGACATAAAGTTGAAGCACGAGAAGTAAAGATTGCGGCTTTGGTTACGTTACTATCAGCATTTATTATTAAAGGTGGATTAGCTATTGCTTGTTACACTTTGCTTCATTATTCTAATGCAGATTGGGCATTTAAACCTTCGGGATGGTTGAATAATTCAGGCTTCCATGGTTTCTCGGAAATGATGTATGCGGTTACGTCTGCCAATGCCAATAATGGTAGTGCCTTTGCGGGGTTGACAGGTAATAATATTTTCTGGAATGCCTTGCTTGGTATAGCAATCATTCTTGGCAGATACCTTCCAATCATAGGACCGATAGCTATTATAGGCTTGATGGCTAAGAAAAAATATGTTCCAGATTCTGCAGGGACCTTAAAAGTTGATTCAATTACGTTTGGTGCCATGACATTTGGGGTAATACTTATCATCACAGCATTATCCTATTTCCCTCCTTTAGTATTAGGCCCTATTGCTGAATATTTAAGTATGCATCATTAATATTTTGAAGAGTATAACAAGTAAAACAATCCGTTAAGTTTTCAATAGAAAAAGCGGGATTAAATTAAATTAAAATAGAAAATTATGTCAAAGGAAAAATCAAATAAATTGTTTGAGCCTGCCCTTGTAAAAGAGGCGCTGAGACAATCGTTTGTAAAATTGAATCCAAAGATTATGCTGCGCAACCCTGTAATGTTTACAGTGGAGATAGGAACAGCCGTAATGCTTGGCGTATGTATCTGGATTTTAACAGGAGAAAAGGCGCAGGGTAGTTTTATCTACAACTTCTGTATATTCCTAGTATTATTCCTCACGGTATTATTTGCCAATTTTGCTGAAGCTATTGCAGAAGCTAGAGGTAAGGCACAAGCAGATAGTTTAAGGAAGACTAGAGAAGAAACCCCTGCCAAGAAACTGATAGCTGGTAAAATAGAAGTAGTTAGCAGTGCCACGCTCAGAAAAGGTGATGTGTTTGTTTGCGAAACTGGAGACATGATACCTAATGATGGAGAAATAATAGAAGGTATTGCTACCATCGATGAGAGTGCCATCACTGGAGAATCTGCCCCAGTAATTAGAGAATCCGGTGGAGATAAAAGCTCGGTAACAGGTGGTACAAAAGTATTAAGTGACAAGATAAAGGTTCGGGTAACTACCGAACCTGGCGAAAGCTTTTTGGATAAGATGATTGCATTGGTAGAAGGTGCATCACGACAAAAGACACCAAATGAAATTGCATTAACCATTTTATTGGCTAGCTTTACATTGATATTCTTAATTGTTTGTGTTACCTTAAAACCATTTGCAGATTATGCCAATACGCCTATAACCATATCAGCGTTGGTATCCTTATATGTTTGTTTGATTCCTACAACTATCGGCGGACTATTGAGTGCCATTGGTATTGCAGGTATGGACAGGGCATTGCGAGCCAACGTAATTACCAAGAGTGGTAAAGCCGTTGAAACTGCTGGAGACTTGGATACATTGTTATTGGATAAAACAGGTACAATTACAATTGGGAATAGAAAAGCAACCAACTTTTGGCCAGCAAACGGTGTCGATCAGAAGGCTTTTATAGATGCCTGCGTTCTTTCTTCTTTAGCTGATGAAACACCAGAAGGTAAATCAATTATAGAATTGGCAAACCTTAGCAAGGATACTTTTAAGATTGATGGAGCTGTATTTATAGAGTTCACTGCTGAAACAAGATGTAGCGGTATTGATTTGGCAACTGGTCTTCGTATTAGAAAAGGGGCTTCTGATTCTATCAAGAAAATAGCTGAGAAAGCGGGTCATTCCTTTCCAGAGGAAACTGCTGAACAAGTAAAAAAGATTGCTTCCAATGGTGGTACGCCGCTAGTAGTTTCTCAGAATGAACAAATATTAGGAGTCGTCGAATTGCAGGATATTATCAAACCTGGAATTCAGGAAAGGTTTGAACGCCTGCGTAAAATGGGTGTTAAAACAGTAATGGTAACGGGCGATAATCCTTTGACGGCCAAGTATATTGCTGAAAAAGCGGGTGTAGACGACTTTATTGCCGAGGCTAAACCAGAGGATAAAATGAACTACATCAAGCTAGAACAACAAGGTGGCAAACTGGTTGCGATGATGGGTGATGGTACAAACGATGCCCCAGCTTTGGCTCAAGCGGATGTAGGAGTTGCCATGAATAGTGGAACCCAAGCAGCAAAAGAAGCAGGAAACATGGTGGATTTGGATAATGATCCAACCAAGCTCATTGAAATAGTAGAAATAGGCAAACAGTTATTGATGACAAGGGGTACATTGACAACCTTTAGTATTGCCAATGATGTGGCCAAGTATTTTGCCATCGTTCCTGCCTTGTTTATCGTTTCTATTCCGGGTTTACAGGCTTTAAATGTCATGTATTTGAAGAGTGCCGAAAGCGCTATTTTATCTGCTGTAATATTCAATGCTATCATCATCCCTATTCTTATTCCTTTGGCTTTAAGAGGGGTGGCATATAAACCAATTGGCGCAAGTGCATTGTTGAGAAGAAACCTATTTATTTACGGTATCGGTGGCGTTATTGCTCCATTTATAGGGATCAAATTAATAGATATGCTATTGGGATTCTTCATGTAATATCTCTTTGAGCAATAAAAAACAATATACTCAGGAGTTCTAACCACAAAGCACACAAAGGTTTTCACAAAGGGGCACTAAGATTATCGCTTATATAGGAACACGATTTTTTTAATTTGATTGGCAATCCTTATGTTCTTTGTTTCTTTTCCTCGTGGGCTATGTGGTAAAGCCTCCTAAGTGGTAATAAAAAAACATTAAAAATAAAGTTATGAAAAAACATTTGTTACCTTCTCTGATGCTTACAATCGTATTTGTAGTAATCTGTGGAGGACTATATCCCTTACTTATATCAGGTATTTCGAAGTTTGTGCCAGGAAGCGGAAAAGGAGAAACTTTAATGGTAAATGGCAAAGTGGTTGGGTATGCCAATGAAGGTCAGAAGTTTACTTTAGATAAATATTTTTGGAGCCGCCCTTCGGCTGTTGGCTACAATGCCGCCGGTTCTGGCGGTAGCAATAAAGGCCCTAGTGATAGTGCTTATCTAAAACAGGTTCAGGCTAATATTGATACTTTTATGGTACATAATCCTACTGTGAAAAAAGAAGATATACCTGCTGATTTGGTAACCGCTTCGGGTAGTGGATTGGATCCTGATATTAGTGTGCAAGGTGCATTGATTCAGGTAAACAGGATTGCCAAGGAACGTAAGCTAGCCCCCGAACAAATGCTGGCATTGGTAAATGCCCATGTAGAAAAGCCGTTGTTAGGAATGTTCGGTCCTGAAAAAGTAAATGTTTTGAAACTAAACATTGTCTTGGATGAGTTAAAGAAGTAGGCAGAAGTGATAAGCCAAGTCTATTTCAGTGACTATTACTTGGCTGGATGGGTACATTTTATTACAATATGGGTACATTTCGTCGCAAAATGGGTACACTTTACGACAAAATGAGTACATCTTGCGGCTAAATGGATACATTCTGTGACGGAAAGGGTACATGTTGCAACGAGATGGGTACATTCTGTGGCGGAAAGGGTACATTTCATAGTAAGATGTACCCTTTCCGCGGCTCATTACTAAGGCAATTTATAGGCATTAAATATCTTTATTTTAGAATGATAAATCTTAACTAGTCAATTATTCAACTTAGAATCAGCTTAATCATAACTTTACGATATGCCAGAAGAAGTAAGAAATAATGCAGAACACTTTCTAGATTTGATACGCAAGAGCAGGCGTGGGAAGTTTAAGATTTATATTGGAATGAGTGCCGGCGTGGGCAAAACATACCGGATGCTTCAAGAGGCGCATAGTCTTTTGAGGAATGGGGTTGATATAAAAATTGGATATATAGAAACACATAACCGAAAAGAAACGCACGAACTTTTGGATGGTTTGCCGCTAGTCCCACGACGGAAATTGTTTTATAAAGGAAAGGAACTTGAAGAGTTTGATATGCAGGCTGTATTGAACCTTCATCCGGAAGTGGTGATTGTCGACGAATTAGCACACTCAAACATAGAGGGTAGCAAGAATGATAAGCGTTGGAAAGATGTGATGGATATTCTGGATGCGGGCATCAATGTAATTAGTGCAGTAAACATCCAGCACTTAGAGGGGCTGCACAATGATGTGAAAAACATTACGGGTATCAGCGTATCAGAAAGGATTCCTGATAGCGTTTTGCAACAGGCGGATGAGGTGGTAAACATTGATTTGACGGCTGACGAACTGATTATCCGCCTGAAGGAAGGAAAGATTTATACGCCTGACAAGATTCAAGTTTCACTCAATAATTTCTTTAAAAGCGAGAAGATTCTGCAGCTTCGCGAACTGGCATTGAAGGAAGTGGCGAGCCAAGTAGAGCGTAAAATTGAAATAGAAATACCACGGAATGCCCAACTGAAACCAGAACGTTTTATGGCGTGCATTAGTAGTAACCATGATATTGCCAAAAAAGTTATCCGAAAAACAGCAAGGATGGCCTCGTATTATAATAGCAAATGGTATTTATTATATGTGCAAACTCCAAGCGAAAGTGGCGACAATATCGGGCTTGCCGAGCAGCGTCATTTGATTAATAACTTTAAGATGGCTGCCGAATTGGGGGGAGAAGTTATACGATTGAAGAATAAAAACATTGCAAGGGGTATTTTTGAAGCTTCGGAGCAAAAAGGCATTACCACTATTTGTATTGGCAAACCGCATCTCACACTTTGGAACGTGATAATGAGTACGGCGGTTTTCAATCAATTATTAAATAAACTATCTGCTTCAGAAATTGACATTCTAATTCTATCATAATGAAATTAAAAGCAAAATTAACGGTTGGCATTGGCTTCCTCTTTATCGTAATACTGGTGTTTGGCATACTCGGCATTGTTTCTATAACAAAGTTGAATGGTGACGCAGATAATATTTTGAAAAACAACTACGAGACGTTGGTGTATGACAATAATATGTTGAAAAGTTTGGATGAATTATCTTTCAATAAACAAGCCCTTACAGATTTTGAAACAAACCTGAAAAAGCAAGAAAGTAACATTACCGAGTACGGTGAGGGCGATGCAACAAAGCAACTGCGCTATGGCTTCGAAGGATTAAAAAAAAATCCTATTGATACCATTAGCTTTCGGCAAATGAGGCAAGCCATACAACAAATTAATACCCTTAACCAAAATGCAATCCTTCGCAAACACGAAGCTGCACAAAAAGCAGCAAATAGCGCCATATTCTGGTTGACCATTATCTTTTCGGTGCTTACCATCATCTCTTTCACGCTTACCATAAACTTCCCAGATGTAATTTCTACACCTGTAAAAGCATTGGCAAAGGGGATTACGGAGATTGCCAACAAAAATTATAAAAACAGAATTTATTTGGATCAGGAGGATGAATTTAAAGAGTTGGCTAATGCCATCAATACGATGGCAGAGAAACTGGATGAATATGAAAATAGCAATCTGGCGAAGATTACATTTGAGAAAAGAAGGATTGAAACCATTATCAATCAGATGCGTGATGGCATTATCGGCTTCGATGAAAATAAGAATATCTTGTTTTTGAATGTAGTTTCAGAGAAAATGCTGGGATTGAAAGAAGCCGACATCTCTGGTCAGTATGCGCCAGATATTGCGCTACAAAATGATTTGATGAGGCGTTTATTAAAAGATGAAGATCAACACGAATTGAAGATTTATGCCGATAACAAAGAAAGTTATTTTAATAAAGATGTATTGAAGGTGAGTAATGAAGGAAAGGTGATTGGCGAGGTGATAGTATTAAGGAACATTACCCCTTTCCACGAGTTGAATGAAGCGAAGACGAACTTTATTGCTACGGTTTCCCATGAATTGAAGACGCCCATTTCATCGATAAAAATGAGCTTGCAGTTATTGAGAAGCACCACCACAGGAGTGTTGAATGAAGAGCAGGTGCTTTTGATAGATAGCATCAAGGATGATAGCAACCGATTGCTAAAAATTACAGGCGAATTGTTGAATATGACGCAAGTGGAAACTGGGAATATACAATTGAACATACTTTCTTGCAGCCCCTACGATATTTTGCAATACGCTACGGAAGCCGTAAAGGTTCAGGCGGATCAAAAGCACATAACCCTTGCCTTAAAGGCAGCCGATGCCTTGCCCAGTGTAAAGGCCGATAAGGAAAAGACGGCGTGGGTATTAATCAATTTTTTGACGAATGCCATCCGTTACAGCCCCGAAAAAGGGGAGGTAACCATAGAAATTTACAAAAAGGATAACCAGGTTTGCTTTAGCGTGAAAGACAATGGCAAGGGGATAGAGGCAACATATACCAGTAAGATTTTTAATAGATACTTTCAAGTGCCAGGCACCAGTAAATCAGGAACGGGTTTGGGATTAGCCATCAGCAAAGAGTTTATTGAAGCACAAGGCGGGACCATACACTTAGAAAGTAAATATGGGGTGGGGAGTAATTTCTATTTTTATTTGATGAGTTAGGTTCTTTTGTATTATTTCATAAATAATTCATCAACAAAAAAGCCCACACTTTAAAAGTGCGGGCTTTGCTAATTTATCTTGTAATAATTATGATTGCGGTTCTGGTCTTGGTAACAAAGCTTTACGGCTTAGTTTGAATTTACCAGTCTTAGGATCGATGTCCATCAGTTTTACCTGAATCTTATCACCTTCTCTTAATACACCTTCCATTGTTTCAAGGCGTTTCCAGCTAATTTCACTAATGTGCAACAAACCTTCTTTTTTAGGCAGGAACTCTACAAAAGCACCAAATTCCTTAATGCTCTTCACCGTTCCATCGTAAATAGTTCCAACTTCTGGCACC
>JANYEU010000178.1 GCA_025362915.1 Chitinophagaceae bacterium
GCCGTATTTGTAATGATACCGCCGCTTAGTACCACCACTCATTTATTGACCGCTTTTGGAGACCCTGCCACACAAACATTCTTAAAAGCGTATAACACCGATGATAAGATAAAGGCTAATGTAACGGTGAAGGTGATTTAAGAGAGATAGTAGTGATGAGATATGAGATATGAGATTAGTTTTAAGCCCTTGAAGGAAATCCTTTAAGGGCTTTTTTATTGTATCTAAGTATTGGGTTAATAACTTCTATTTCATATTTACTATCTACTAACTACTATCTCTCTTAACAATGCGATACTTTATTGTAAACAAATGGATAACCTATTGATGGGCTTCAACAGTTAGCTTTGCCACCAAAACTACTAAACGATTGTAATAAAACTAACTATATCTATGCAAAGAGTATTTAAGGTTACAGCAATGTTGCTGATAAGTATGGTGTCTTACAAGGTGCAATCTCAAACGGGTTCAGGGACTGAAGACAAGATAAACAGTTTGATAAAGAAGATGACCATCGAAGAAAAGGTAGGGATGATACACGCCAACTCTTCCTTTACCTCGGCTGGTGTTCCCCGTTTGGGAATACCTGAATTGGTTACTTCGGATGGCCCTCATGGTGTTCGTTTGGAGCATGGCAGGGGATGGAGTGATGCAAAGAATGTGAATGATTCTGGCACTTACCTGCCAGTTGGCGTGGCATTGGCTTCTACTTGGAATCCTTCCTTGGGATTTGCGTTTGGGGAAGTGCTGGGCAGCGAGGCAAAGTATCGTGGTAAGAATGTGATACTGGGGCCGGGTATCAACATTATGCGTTCTCCATTGAATGGACGAAATTTTGAATACCAAAGCGAGGATCCCTTTTTGGTTTCCAAGATGGTTGTGGGCTATATAAAAGGTGTTCAGAGTCAAGGTGTTTCTGCTTGTGTAAAACACTTTATCGCAAATAACGAAGAGGTGGATAGGGGCACTGTAGATGTGGAAATGAGTGAGCGTACCCTGCGGGAAATCTATTTACCAGGGTTTAAGGCTGCGGTTATGGATGCTGGGGTGCACACCATCATGGGGGCTTATAATAAATTCCGTGGGCAATTCTGTACGCACAACGAATATTTGGTGAATAAGATAATGAAAGGTGAGTGGGGCTTTAAAGGTGTATTGATGAGTGATTGGGGTGCGGTGCATAACACAATGGATGCGCTTAATTACGGAACTGATCTGGAGATGGGTAGCGATATTGGTACACATCCGATGAAGTTTCCTAAGTTTTATTTGGGTGATACGGTTGTTGCCTTGGTAAAAAGTGGTAAAGTGCCTGAAAGTATTATTGACGAAAAGGTTAGGAGGATACTGCGTGTACTGTATAAGTCGAGTGCCTTTAGCAAAACATCGCCGGGAGAGTATGGTTCGGAAGCGCACATCGCTACGGCTAAGAAAGTGGCGGAAGAATCTATTGTACTGTTGAAGAATGAAAACATCCTTCCGTTAAATCTAAATACTATTAAATCCATTGCTGTTATTGGTGCCAATGCAGACCGTAAGAATTCTATGGGTGGAGGGAGTTCGCAAGTGAAAGCTTTGTATGAGATAACGCCTTTGGCTGGATTAAAGAATATGGCTAAAGATGTTGTTTTTAACTGTGCTGATGGATATAAGATAGAACGCAATGCCATTGCAACACCTGAAATGATTGCGGAAGCAGTGGACGCGGCAAAGAAATCGGATGTTGCCATTGTAATAGGCGGTTGGACGCACGGTTACAGTAAATCGTGGAGCGACAATGCTTTTGATGCGGAGGGTGTTGATAAGCCAAACATGAAAATGCCTTTCGGGCAGGATGAATTAATAAAGGCGGTTGTGGCTGCAAACCCCAATACCATTGTGGTTTTGCTAGGTGGCGGACCAATTGATATGACGCAGTGGGTGGGCAATACAAAAGGCATCATAGAAGCGTGGTATGGCGGCATGGAAGGTGGTAATGCTCTGGCGGAAGTCATCTTTGGCAAGGTGAATCCTTCGGGTAAATTACCTGTTACTTTCCCGAAGGTATTGGAAGATGTGCCTGCACACAAATTTGGAGATTTTCCTGGAAAGAATGGCGTGGCAGTTTATCGTGAAGGCATCTTTGTAGGCTACCGTTATTATGATACTTACAATGTTGAACCACAGTTTGCCTTTGGTCATGGATTATCTTACACCAGTTTTGCTTACAAAGATTTAAAGGTTACCAAAGGGGATAATAACGTTGTTACAGCTACATTCACCATTACCAATACAGGTAAAGTAAGTGGGGGAGAAGTAGCACAATTGTATGTTCATAAAGAAAAGTCTGCCATAGAAAGGGCTGAAAAGGAATTGAAAGGCTTTCAAAAGGTGTTCTTGCAGCCGAATGAGTCCAAGACGGTTACCATTACCTTGGATAAAACCGCCTTTCAGTATTATAATGAAACAAAAATGGCGTGGGATATGGAAGCTGGGAGATATTCTATTCAAGTAGGTACATCGTCTCGAAAAATCCTATTAAACGAAGTGTTGAATCTCTAGTCTGCCTGATACGAATCGTTGTAAGAAATAGACAATTTTGTGGCTATTAGATTGTTTCTTTAGGCATATTAATTTCTTACTAACATTGCACCAAATAAAACTACTGACTGTATGAATTATACACCTGCGGAGAATCGCTATGAGAAGATGACCTATAACCGTTGTGGTAAAAGTGGACTGATGTTGCCAGCATTTTCACTCGGTTTGTGGCAAAACTTTGGCGATGTGGACAAGATTGCCAACTGTAAGGACATCCTAAGAACAGCCTTTGATAATGGTATCACGCATTTTGACCTTGCCAATAATTATGGTCCCCCTCCAGGCAGTGCGGAAACCAATTTTGGAAAGATATTGAAGGAAGACTTTGTTGGCTATCGCGATGAACTCATCATTTCTTCAAAAGCGGGCTATACCATGTGGGATGGTCCTTATGGAGACTGGGGAAGCAAGAAGTATTTGGTTTCGAGCCTTGACCAAAGCTTGAAAAGAATGCAATTGGAGTATGTGGATATATTCTATCATCACCGTCCAGATCCTAATACGCCGTTGGAAGAAACCATGCAGGCGTTGGATTTGATAGTGCGTCAAGGAAAGGCGTTGTATGTGGGCATCAGTAACTATAAAAAGGAAGAAGCGGCGGAAGCATTCAAAATATTGAAGCAATTGGGTACGCCTTGTTTGATCCATCAGCCCAAATATTCCATGTTTGAGCGTTGGGTAGAGGATGGTTTATTGGATGTTTTGGAAGAATACGGCGTTGGCTGTATCCCTTTCTCGCCATTGGCGCAGGGATTGTTGACGGATAAATATTTAAAAGGTATTCCCGAAGGTGCAAGGGCAACAAAGAACCTGTTCTTGAAGGAAACCGACATTACCCCAGAGAAAGTAGATAAGATAAATAAGCTGAATCAGTTGGCTGTAGCCCGAAACCAAACCTTGGCGCAGATGGCATTGGCTTGGATACTGAAAGACAAGCGTATTACTACCGTGTTGATTGGTGCCAGCAGAGCAGAACAGGTATTAAATTCTATTGCCTGCTTGGATAATCCTTATTTCTCGGCAGAAGAACTCACAACAATCAATGACATACTAAAAACAGACTAAATTTCTGAAAAATAACAACACTATTTACCCCATTCAAAAACGATTAATTCTCATTTAATGAAAACATTGGCATCAGCAGACTACATTGTATTTCTGGTTTATTTCATAGTGGTGGCTTCCTACGGTTATTGGGTGTATAACCGCAAGAAAACGGCCGCCATAAGTGCTTCCCACGACTATTTTCTAGCTGAAGGTTCGCTTACATGGTGGGCTATCGGTGCTTCGTTGATTGCCTCCAATATCTCTGCGGAACAATTTATCGGTATGAGTGGCAATGGTTTCAAGATGGGATTGGCCATATCCACTTATGAGTGGATGGCGGCGGCAACTCTGATGATTGTAGCCATTTTCTTCATTCCGGTGTATCTTAAAAACAAGATTTACACCATGCCACAGTTCCTTAGCACCCGCTACAACTCAACCGTGGCAATGATTATGGCTGTATTCTGGTTGTTACTGTATGTTGTTGTAAACCTCACGTCCATTCTATATCTTGGGGCGTTGGCCATCAGCAGTATCTCTGGTTTTAACCTGTATCTGTGCATGTATGCGCTGGCAATCTTTGCCATCATTATCACTTTGGGAGGGATGAAGGTGATAGGCTTTACCGATGTCATCCAAGTTTTCTTTTTGATATTGGGCGGACTGGTTACTACGTACCTTGCCTTGGATTTAGTGGCACAACAATATGGAAGTTCGGGCGTAATTAATGGATTTAGCTTGATGATGACCCATTCTTCCGATCACTTTCACATGATTTTTAAGCGCGATAATCCTAATTTTCCTAGTTTGCCAGGGCTTACTGTACTACTAGGGGGAATGTGGATTACCAACCTGAACTATTGGGGCTGCAACCAATACATTACGCAGCGTGCCTTGGGTGCCGATTTAAAAACGGCCCGTGGCGGTATCCTCTTCGCCGCTTTTTTGAAGTTGTTGATGCCTGTTATTGTGGTATTGCCGGGCATTGCGGCGTATGTATTGAACCAAAAAGGTTATTTTACCCATAATGAGTTGCTGGATTCTTCAAAAGAGATAGTGGGCGACAGGGCATATCCCACATTGCTCAACTTATTGCCTGTAGGTTTTAAAGGACTATCTGTTGCGGCACTTACCGCGGCTATCGTGGCGTCCCTTGCGGGCAAGGCAAACAGTATTGCCACCATTTTTACACTGGATATCTACCAAAAAAAGATAAAACCTGCTGCTACAGAAGGGCAATTGGTTATTACCGGAAAGTTGACTGTAGTAGTGGCTATGTTGATCGGTTGCATCATATCGCCCATGTTAGGCATCGACAAAAAAGGAGGCTTCGAATTCATCCAAGAGTACTCTGGCTTTGTTAGTCCGGGCATATTTGCCATGTTTTTGCTCGGATTCTTCTGGAAAAAAGCAACATCCAATGCTGCCTTGTTCGCCACCATCGGTGGTTTCCTGCTATCAGTATTCTTTAAGTTCCTACCGGGCTTTGCCAATCTGGAATGGCTGTCTTCTTATGGCTTTTCCAGCTTAAAGGATGGACGCTACGAAATACCTTTCTTGGATAGAATGGGTTTTGTATTTGTAATCTGTATCATAGTGATGTACCTGATAAGCACCTTCGACAACAGGAATGGCGTTAAGGCACACGGTCTGGAAATAGACAGTAAAATGTTCAGGACAACCAATGGTTTTGCCGTTGGGGCAATGTTTATTGTAGGTATTTTGGTGGCGTTGTATTCTTTCTTTTGGTAAGATTGATTGAATGACGGTGTGAGTTTTTACTATTGTTCAGAGAATGATTTCAAAGTAGAATATACCGACGATATTAAACCATTTTGCTTCTCAATATTCATAACGGAATATAATCTATTCAATCATTAAACAATGAAACATACCTTATTAGGTACAATAGTGGCAGTTGCGCTGTTTGCTTGTAGTCTTTCTGGCTTTAGTCAGTCGGTGCAGTCTGTAGATTCTTTGCAAGCGATGATTCTTACCCCGCCAACTTCAGAAAAACCCCGTATCAATGGGGCAAAAGTGTTTGGTGTGCGGCTGGGTTCGCCGTTTATGTACACTATTGCCACCACCGGTGTCCGTCCCATGAAGTTTAGTGCAACAGGATTGCCTAAAGGTCTTTCTCTCGATCCAAAAAAAGGGTTTATCACTGGTAATATCAATACAAAAGGAACGTATGACGTGCTGCTAAAAGCCAAGAATGCAAAGGGAACTGCTGAACGGAAACTGAAGATAGTGGTAGGCGAAACAATTGCGTTGACACCACCGATGGGTTGGAACAGTTGGAATGTTTTTGCTGGAGAAGTTTCGGCCGATAAGGTAAAACGTGCCGCCGATGCAATGGTTAATAGTGGATTAATCAACCATGGGTGGACCTATATCAACATAGATGATTACTGGGAAAACAATCACCAGAAAAAGAATGACCCAACACTACAAGGGGATTTTAGGGATGCGGAAGGTAATGTGCAACCCAATGCCCGCTTTGCCGATATGAAAGGTTTGGTAGATTATATTCATGGACAAGGGTTGAAAGCGGGGCTTTATTCTTCGCCGGGACCGCTTACTTGTGGCCGTTGTGCAGGAAGTTGGCAGCACGAAGTGCAGGATGCACAAACGTATGCCAATTGGGGGTTTGATTATCTGAAATATGATTGGTGTTCGTATAACAAGATTGCCCAAGATTCCACCCAGAAAGAAGTACCCATTTATATTAGAAATAAAAGTACCGATTCCGCAGGGGCAATTTATCCTTATGCGTTGATGGGAAAGGCTTTGGCGGCTCAAAAACGGGATATTGTTTTCAGCCTATGTCAGTATGGGATGGCAGATGTGTGGAAATGGGGCGCAACAGTAAATGGGAATTGCTGGCGAACCACCGGCGATATTAATGATAGCTGGAAAAGCATGAGCAGTATAGGTTTTAAGCAAGATAAATGTGCGCCTTATGCCGCTCCCGGGCATTTTAATGACCCCGATATGCTGGTTGTGGGTTATGTGGGATGGGGCAAACCGCATCCTACAAGGCTTACGCCCGATGAGCAATATACCCATATAAGTTTATGGAGTTTATTAGCTGCGCCACTATTGATAGGGTGCGATATGGAAAAGTTGGATGCTTTTACCCTCAATTTGCTTACCAACGATGAAGTGATTGATGTAGATCAGGATGCACTTGGCAAGGCGGCTACAAAAGTTTATTCCGATAACTCGGTTGATGTGTATGCAAAGCCCTTGGAAGATGGAAGTATGGCTGTGGGATTGTTTAACAGGGGGGCGGATAAGGCAACAATTAAGGCTATCTGGAAAGATTTGGGCATAAAGGGTAAGTGGAAAGTTAGAGATTTGTGGAGGCAGAAAGACTTGGGTGTGCAATCGGATAGGTTTGAGGCAGAAGTGGCATCGCACGGGGTGGTATTGGTAAAATTGGTTGCTGATAATTGATAAGATACGTTGCCATAAACAACTTACAATTGGTAAAAGGTTGCTTAGTGCCTCGCAATGACGTTTACTTGATGCGGGAAGGTTTGAATTTAAAGGGCATTGCGGTTGTTCTATTCCCATTTCCCACTATAAACCGCCCCCATTCTCGTCATTGCGAAGTATGAAGCAGACTTTTATGCATAATAAGGGCGTAATTAAATCATTAAAACATACCTTCCTCCCCAATACAAACCTTTCTTTCTAGTAATTATAAAAGAGAATCAAACATCGCCAATTAAGCATCCATCTAAATCCAAAAAGCATCCAGCATCAGGGTTTTTCCATCCAATTTCCACCCAAAAACGTCCAGCATTGAGGGTTTTTCATCCAGCATTGAGCCTTTTTCACGTGCAAAATGCCCAATGCTGGATGAAATTAACATAATGCTGGATGAAATTAACATAATTCTGGATGAAAAACCCTCAATGCTGGATGAAAAAGGGTCAATGCTGGATGAAAAACCCTCATTTCCGGACGGAAAATCTTGCTTTTAAGATGCTTTTTTAACGGGAATTAGTTGCAATTTCCCTTTTTTAGTGGTAAATAAATTTTTTACGGAAAAAGTACTATACCTTCTTAGCAATCTTTTTTTTACCTGAGTCAAAATTATTATCTGCGTAGCCTAAATTGTTTTTACTTTATAAATATACAAACAACCTATTACCTAAAACTTTAGCTAAGCAAGGTATTCACTACGCTGTTTGTCGATGTTAAGCTAAGCGCATCTCGAACTAGCAAATGATAGAGGTTTTTAATCCCGTTACTACATAATAATTAGCTCACAGTTAGGTAAAAAGAAAAAGGCTTTGTAAACCATTCGTTTACAAAGCCTTTTTTGTTTCTTTTGGCGGAGAGGGAGGGATTCGAACCCCCGGACCTGTAACAGTCAACAGTTTTCAAGACTGCCGCAATCGACCACTCTGCCACCTCTCCGGGTGCAAAATAAAGGGTATGAAAGTTAACAGCCAAATAAATTAATATATCTTCTATTACATTTGCCAAAAAATAAGTGTGAAGCACCTCTCGGCAATCAATAAATACTTCTGGAAATACAAGTGGCATCTGATATTCGGTATCCTTTTTATTATCCTCTCCAACTATTTCCGCATCCTTGCCCCACAGGTTTCGGGCTATGTGGTGGATAAGGTTACACAGGCCATTAAGATAAAGAATGGATTGCCTGTTGCCAATCATCCACGGAACATTAATTATGATGTATTGGTAAAGCAACTGATTGTGTGGGTGGAAGCTGGTAATGTTTCCTTTGGCAATATCATCGTGCTTAGTGGTATCACGTTACTGGTGCTTGCGCTGCTGGGTGGTTTCTTTATGTTTTTAATGCGGCAGACCATCATCGTAATGAGCCGACATATAGAATACGACCAAAAGAATGAGGTTTTCCAACACTACCAAAAGCTGGATATTGGCTTTTACAAAACCCATAGCACCGGCGATTTGATGAACAGGATTTCGGAAGACATCAGCAGGGTGAGGATGTACACAGGACCAGCCATCATGTATATCATCAACCTCAGCGCAACAATATGTTTCAGTGTTTATTTTATGCTGAAAGAAAATGCGGAACTGACCATGTATGTATTGGCACCGTTGCCTATACTGACAATAACCATTTACTCCGTCAATACAATCATCCATAAAAAAAGCGAACAGATACAGGGATTGCTATCAGGATTGACCACCACGGCGCAAGAAAGTTATTCTGGCATAAGGGTTATCAAGTCTTTTGTACAGGAATCCGCCATGATGCGCTTTTTTAATGATAATAGTAATCTGTACAAAAAGAGTGCGATTGGGTTGGCAAAAGTGGAGGCCATCTATTTCCCTTCCATGGCATTGCTTATTGGTGTAAGCACCTTACTAACCATTGCAATAGGAGGGTGGTATCATGCCAGCCACCATGTTCCAGAAGTGGGTGCGGGTACTATTACTGAGTTTGTTATTTACGTTAACCTACTCACGTTTCCTGTAATGGCACTCGGTTGGACGGCAAGCATGATCCAGCGTGCGTCAGCTTCGCAAAAAAGGTTGAATGAGTTCCTGCATACCGAGCCAATCATTGTTGATAATGACAAAGTTCAAGTGCCTTCGCTTAAAGGGGATATTGTGTTCAATAATGTATCCTTTACCTATCCGCATACGGGCATCAAGGCAATAGTAAACTTTAACCTCACCATAAAGGAAGGGCAGAAAGTGCTGGTAATAGGTAGAACTGGTAGTGGTAAATCTACCTTGGCGCAACTGCTTTTACATTTCTACAATCCTGATGAAGGCAATATTGCCATTGGTAACCATCAACTTTCATCCATTCCGTTAAGTCAATTGAGGGATGGAATTAGTTATGTGCCACAGGACGTGTTTTTGTTTAGTGATACTGTATCTAATAATATCGGCTTCGGATTGGCAACAAAGCCTACGCAAGAAACAATAGAACAGGCAGCCAAGTTTGCCAGCATACATAAGGAAATACTCGGTTTTGACAAACAATATGAAACAATGATTGGTGAGCGTGGCGTAACGCTAAGTGGCGGACAGAAACAACGGATTTCTATAGCACGTAGCCTTATCAAGAACCCAGAAATAGTGGTGTTTGATGATTGCTTAAGTGCGGTAGATGCCAAGACAGAGAGTGAGATTATCAATAACTTCTACCAATACCTTGAAAATAAGACCGCCATTGTTATTACCCATAGGATATTCTCCACTTTCAGGTTTGATAAGATTATTGTAATAGAAGAAGGCACTATTGCAGAACAAGGCACGCACGCTGAGTTGATGTATATGGATGGTTATTATGCTGAACTTTACAGACTGCAACTTACTAGGAAAGAACCTATTGAACCCATATTTGTAGCGTAAATCCATTTCATCTTGCCAGCCATTAAATGGGGCTGGCAAGATGAAGCTAGATAGTTGAAAGGTGTTTGTTAGGTTTAAAAATTGAAATCTTCCGGTTCACCAGCTATCTTTCTTCCTTCCAATATTTTGGCTCTTCTTGATTGTTGCATTGTTAATGTAATCCCTTTTGCGTTTTTTTCAAAGGAGATACCATTTTCTATATACATACAATATTGTTCGTAAGCTGGTGCTATTGCGTCTTTTCTTTCTTGGATCTGATATTTGTGCAGCGTCTCTCGCAAGCCTTCTGCCCAATTATAATTTGCCTCAACTGCCCGTATTTTGCCATCAACCGATAAATCACTTACAATTTCATCAACCATTCCATAATCATATTTGTCTTCATCTTCGCCATTATTCATTTCACCACCTGCATTCTTGAACTCTCTTGCAGTCTTTTTATCTTCGAACTCGTGTACAAACCATGATAAGTAGCCAGGGTTATAATAACTTATTCGTGGCTTCATAACAGGCACATATTTTACTGGTTCTGCAGTGGCAATGGCTTTCTTTTTGCTAACCTTTTTCCCTTTTGCAGGTGTTAATGCCTGTGGTGGGGTTGCCTTATTGTCTGCAAGCCCTATATAATCGTATTCTTTTTCCCCCCTTATGTCTGGCAAGATTAAATATTTTGTATTACCTGTACATAAATTATGATAGGAATACCATTCAGGCATCCCGAAAAACATAAAAGGATCACCTTCATAATCTTTTTTAAAAGCAATATATAATTGCCACATGCTATCTGGTATGCCAGATTGCAATCCATGAAATTCTTCATTGTTAAGGAAGTCAATAAACATATCAAGTTCTGCTTCCGAAACAGGCGGTATCAGTTTGCAATTAAGGATGTCTTCCGCTATAAGGCCAAAGTCGTCAGTTGTTTCTACTCCTTCCAATGTTATCAGATTGGCACGCCATTGACATTGCAGGTCGAATAATTTCTTTTGCTGTATTTGTTTCAAACATTCAAATGCTGCATCGGAAAACTCCATATCCTGACTTTCTTGTATTCTTATTTGTGCAGGCCCCCATTCCAGTATATTTATCTTTTCTTTGGCATACTGCTTTAAAAAGCCATCCACACTTTCAGGATTATACTCTTTGTAGTAATCCTGTATCTTTTTATTGTTGCGTAGCGATTGATAAATCTCTTCGTATAGCTTTTCTTGTTGCACGGCCTTTTCGCCTGCTGTCTGATATTTATTTGTTGGTGTATTGTCCATCATTATTTGTTTTAAAAATTAAAGTCTTCTGGTTCCCCCATCAATCTTCTGCCAGTTAATATCCTGTTTGCTACCGATTCCCTGAGTTCATCGTAAGTATCAGAATCTCTTTCCCAATCTTTAAATCCATCTTTAATGGGTTTAAAAACTAGGTACTCCTCATATACATCCCAAATAAGCAGTATTGCTGTCTCCCTGTGGTATTTTTCGCAGGCTATCTTTACCCCTTCCCGCCAGTCGTCATTACTTTCTATCGGTATTATTTCTTCTGCATCACATAGGTGTATAAGCTCCATGTCTATTTCTTCAGCAAAACTATTTTGCTCCGTTTGTGCTGCATGAGCCCTGTACAGGTGCTTAAATTCATTGTCTTCAAAAAGGCGGATGAAGTTTTTTTTCTCTGTATAAAAGTTTAAATGTGGGGCTTGTACAGCGTTTGGGTCTATAGGGTTTTGCTTTTCTCGCTCTGCGTATTCAAGCATTCTGTATTTGTTTTCTTTATTGATTCTTGTGCCGGGTTTCAATTTATAATATTCCGTACCATAGCATTTGTCATAGTATTTAAACCAACTACCATACGTATACTCCTCATCATCGCCTGTCCACCTGTCTGCGCCTTTTTCTTCATCAGTCTCAAAAAAATCATCTGGCGTTAAATTGAGGAAATTATCTTCAACAGAAAAATCATTCCCAGCTTGGTTTAAAAAATCTATGTAGCACTGAACTTCATGTTTTTCTATTGGTGGCAGGTGAGGGCAGCTAAGGGGCTTATCGAGCCATTTGTGCCAATCCCAGCAAATTTGGATACCATCAAAAGCCACTTCTTCACTCATCCAACTGGCCATGGCATTGAACAGTTTTTTATATTGGATATTTTTCAAGGCAGTAACACAATATCCATGGAACCGCTCATCCAACTTTGCCTTAAATTCAGTTTGGTTAAATTCGGCAAAACGCCAATACACTTTTTGGTGCGCATAGTATTCCTTGAATTCTATTACCGATTGCTCATCAAAGTCTTTAAAATAGTTTAGCAACCGTTCATCGGTATCCAATACATGATAAACTTCCTTAAAATATGCTTCCTTTTCTTTAGCTTCAATGGCTTCTTTTTGAAGTCTTACTTTTAAATAGTCATTCTCATCGTTAATCATTTTATAAATATACCCCTTATCCCAGCAAAGTATTCTTATTTAGAAAAGAAAGATTTTGTTCAATGACTATTGGGATGTTTTACTTGATATTATTAAAGTCGGTATTAATTAGACCTCTTCGACAATTTGCTCTAGGATAGAAAATATAATTAAAATCCTTTGGAATAATTGCTAAAATGTACACATCCGACGTCTGTTGACTTAATCCTTCGTTAGTTGACTTAAATTCTTTGTCTGTGGATTCAAATCTAATGTCTTTAGACTTAAATCCACCGTCTTTAGATTCAAATACAACGTTAGTGGATATAAAACCACCGTCCGAAGGTTCAAATCCTTCGTCTGATGACTTAAATCCGCTGTAGGAAGACCTAAATCCTCCGTTAGAAGACCTAAATACACCGTTAGAAGACCTAAATACACCACTTTTAAGGCTACGGGGATAGTTTTTTTAATTTTGAAGATAAATTTTGACGATTAAGAATTCTGGGTGGACTTCTTGAATAATTGATTTCAGGGTAGAAAATAGAATGTAATTTCTTTTCTCCTTTAAATTTATTTAATCATTTGTCTAACTGATAAAAGTCAGCTTTTAACGGGCGGATAAAATAGAATTTTGGACTTTTAAAGCAAGGAATATTTTCTCTTAAAAGAACAAGTAACAACTAATGAAGATTATTATTTCGAAAGAAAGATATATTGATGATATAAAAGAGGAGTTCAATGCAGCCTTTCCTTACCTTAAGATTGATTTTAAGGTAGATACCAATCTGCCCACTCTTGTAAGAAATAAAATGCCAATAGGGAAACTACAGCTAGGCGATATTTTGAAGGATGGCCAAGAAGGAATACTCAGTATCAATGAAAATAATTCTATACGGCAGGTAGCACAAAAGTTTGCAGATAACTTCGGGCTAAAAACAAACTTTTATAGAAAAAGTGGAAACCTATGGCTCGAAATTAAAGCCACCGGCGATTGGTCTCTCAAGCAACAAA
This sequence comes from Chitinophagaceae bacterium, assembly GCA_025362915.1. Classification (GTDB taxonomy): domain Bacteria; phylum Bacteroidota; class Bacteroidia; order Chitinophagales; family Chitinophagaceae; genus Parasediminibacterium. The sequence continues at coordinate 13,415 of JANYEU010000178.1, forward strand.
ACGAAAGCGGAATGGAAGTGTACTGATTATTGTACACCGTTCTAATAAAGTAAATCCCCAAGCTTTATGGCACTTACAATACTTATTTTGCCAGATTTAATTTCAATCAATCCTTCCGATTTAAAATCACTCAACGTCCGTATCAAAGATTCTGTAGCCGTACCTACATAATGTGCAATGTCGTCTCTCGATATATCTATCGTTTGTCCTTGGTTATTCTTGTTAAATTTATTATGTATGTCTACCAGAGCTTTTGCAATCCGCTTGCGCAATGAATCGTAAGCAAGATTTAGCAGTCTGGTTTCCTTATCTTTCATGTTTGCTGTGATGAGTTTAATAAACTTGGTAGCCATGTTTATATCATTATATACAAGCTGCACAAATTCTTCACGGGGTATGATTGCCACTTCCGAATCTATTAGGGCATCTGCCGAATCCTCATAGTTTGTCTCTTCCAGTAGCGGCACATATCCAATAAAATCGCCTGGGGCATATAAGTTTGTTATGTATTCCTTTCCGTCATCATTGGTTTGATATGTTTTTATTTGACCGCTTTTCAGGTAATACAAATATTTAGGACGTTTGCCTTCGCTGTAGAGTATTTGCTTTTTATACACCAAATGGGTGTCGTAACTTTCCAGATCCATTTTCAAAAGTCCCGAGCCATGTAGTTGTTTCATCAACTCATTTATGCCTTTGTTATCCGCGGCATACTTACTTCTTAAAATATCCTGCTTCTTCAGCCTTGTTTCTATGGCACTCAAAAGCTCAAAGTCATCAAATGGTTTGGTTATATAGTCATCCGCCCCCATGTCCATGCCTTTTCTCAAGTCGCTGCGATCTGCTTTTGCTGTCAAAAAAACAAACGGAATATCTTGTGTATCTTTATTCTTTTTTAAAAGGTGAAGCACTCCATATCCATCCAGTTCGGGCATCATTATATCACATATTATCAAGTCTGGTTTATTTGCTATCGCCTGCTCCACTCCACGTCTGCCATCTTCGGCCTGTAAGGTTTGGTATCCATCAAGGGATAGTATTTCTGCAATATTTTCTCTAATATCCTTGTGATCGTCAATAATTAAAATAGTGCGCATAATTTTTTTCTTGGATTGAAGATAGTGTAATTGCAATGATAGTTAGGATAAATTATGGGCATAATGATGAAAGTCAATAAAACTATTAACAATTATCAGTTAATATAAACTAATTTTTCAATGAGAGACGGGATAGATATGATTCAATCCAGACGGCAGGAAACAACCAAATATTCAGGAGGGAAATAAATTACACAAACACTGCAAGTCGTGTTTTTCTGTGTCATTTAGACAATTGTTTCCTATTGTCTAAATTTGTACACTGATGAAATAATATTAACTACGTAGAAAAAGTATTGGTTGTATTATTTAATAGCTCCCATTCAATGCCCCTATAAATGTATTTATTCTTGCACCGAGCTCTTTACTAACGGGGCAAAGCGGCAATCTGAGTACATTTTCCACAAGTCCTTGTTCATACAAGAAAGCTTTTACACCAGCTGGGTTATTCTCTTCAAAAAGAAGGTCATACCCTGTCAATAAACTATAATGAATGACTCTTGCAGCTTCAAAGTTGCCTGCTAGGCAATGGCGAATCATCGTTGAGAATTGTTTTGGGAGGCTATTTGCTGCTACACTTATCACCCCATCTGCACCGCAGGCTATTTGTGGCAAAATCAAGGCATCATCACCACTCACAACTAAAAAGTCGGATGGTCTGTCCCTTACTATCTGCATAAATTGGTTCATATCATCAGAAGCTTCTTTAATTCCCGCCACATTCGATACCTCATTTGCCAATCGAATGGTTGTGGCAGCATTTAAGTTTCTACCAGTCCGTCCAGGAACATTATACAATATCAATGGAACCGGAGAAGCTTCTGCCAAAGCTTTATAATGTTGGAACAATCCTTCTTGAGAAGGTTTATTATAATAGGGTGAAGCACTCAATACAGCAGTCGCGTTGCCTAAAGGGAAAGATTGTAAATCTTTAATCAGGCTATACGTATCGTTGCCACCTATACCAACAACAACGGGTACTTTCTTATCAACTATTTTATAGGTGAATTCAAGTATTTCTAACTTCTCAGATTTGGAAAGTGTAGAGGTTTCTCCGGTTGTACCCAATGAAACTATGTATTCGGCACCACTGCTTAATACAAATTTTATTAATTTTTCTAGGGCAATAAAATCAACCGCAAGATCTTTTGTAAACGGCGTTATCAAAGCAACACCTGTACCAGACAAAATAGAGCGTAAAGACATTCTACGAATATGTTTATAAAAACTAAAAGAAAGGAAGCAATATTAGCGAAAAAAATGATGTAATAATGTAGAAAGCTAAATAAAATCCCAGAAATGTATATATAACAATTGTGTAGGGTGAAGTTAATGAGTGATTATTAAATGTTATAATTAGTCGCCAATAACCATCTCATCAATGGGTTGTTCAGTCCAAAAGCCCATCTTGCCAAACTTCTCAATGCGTCCATTAATTCTTTCTTCAGGAGTGAGCTTTTTAATTTCTTTTAAATTGCAAAGTATCACCTTTTTAAGCATTTCAGCAGCTTCTGTGTAATCCCAATGGGCACCGCCTATTGGTTCATGCACTATTTCATCCACCAAACCAAACCCTTTCATATCAATAGAAGTAAGTTTAAGTTGTTCTGCGGCAATTTCCTTTTTATCTACGCTACGCCATAAAATTGAACTACACCCTTCGGGGGAAATAACGGTGTACCAAGTGTTTTCCATCATCAATACCTTATCGCCAACGCCTATTCCCAATGCACCGCCACTGGCTCCCTCACCAATTATTATACAAATGACAGGTACTTTCAACCGTACCATTTCAAATATATTCC
>JANYEU010000179.1 GCA_025362915.1 Chitinophagaceae bacterium
GCCGTATTTGTAATGATACCGCCGCTTAGTACCACCACTCATTTATTGACCGCTTTTGGAGACCCTGCCACACAAACATTCTTAAAAGCGTATAACACCGATGATAAGATAAAGGCTAATGTAACGGTGAAGGTGATTTAAAAGAGAGTAGTTATAAGATATGAGTTTGGTAAGAAAGAAGAACATTAACAGCAAATAAAAAAGGCTTTCGCAACCCAATGCGAAAGCCTTTTTGCTATTACAATTCAACACTTATTTCAAATAGCCCAATATCTTCAACATGCTCTGTGCAGATTGTTCCTTAGCATATAGCCAATCTTCTAGAACACCTTGTTTGTTGTATTCTATTATAACATGCTTTGGCGAAGGGATAAGGCAGTGCTTGATGCCACCATAACCACTTATCTGATCCTGATATGCTCCGGTATGAAAGAAGCCTACGTACAAAGGTTCTTTATTGCTTTCTTCCTCGCCTTTGTAGTTGTTGGTTAGTTTGGGCAAGAAAACTTCGTTTATGTGTTCCTCACTATCATAATAATCGTGGCTATCGCAGGTAATGCCACCAAGTACCACCCTGTGGTATTCATTTTCCCACTTGTTTACGGGTAGCATTAAAAACTTTTCGCCAATGCCCCAAGTATCTGGTAGTGTTGTGATAAACGAAGAATCAATCATGTACCAGCACTCTCTATCGTTTTGTACTTTCTGACCAATAACGCTGTAAATATGCGCCATGCTTTCGCCAACGGTATAGCTACCAAATTCGGTAAAGATGTTTGGCATGGCTACCTTGGCTTTTTTGCAGGCACGCTTGATGTTACCTACTATTTCATTGATCATGAACTGATAATCGTAATCAAAACCTAAGGAATGCTTGATAGGAAAGCCGCCACCAATGTTGATAGAATCCAGCTCCGGACAAATCTTTTTCAGTTGGCAGTATAAATTGATAACCTTATTTAACTCACTCCAATAATAGATGTCGTCCTTTATACCCTTATTCAAGAATATGTGAAGCATTTTCAATTGGAACTTGTCTTCAAATCCTTCAATCTCATCAACATAAAACTCCAAGATATCACGTGGTCTGATACCCAAGCGAGAAGTATAGAATGGGAAAGAAGGCTCTTCTTCGGCAGCAACCCGAATGCCCAATTTAAAGGGTTCTTTTACCGTTTTACGATAAGCATCCAGCTCTTCCTTATTATCCAAAACAGGAATTACATTCTTAAAACCACTGTTTATAAGCTTGGCAATACGGTTGGTGTAAGGCTTTTGTTTATAGCCGTTACAAATAATAAATGTTTCCTTGTTTACTTTCTTTTTAAGGTATAGCTGGTTGATGATTTCTATATCATACGCATAAGAAGTCTCCAAATGTATCTGATGCTTCAATGTTTCTTCCACAATAAAAGAAAAGTGGGAACTCTTGGTGCAATAGCAATAGTTGTATGCACCTTCGTACTTATGCTTTTTAAAGGCTTTGTCAAACATGGCTTTTGCCTTGTTTATCTGCATCCCTATCTTTGGTAGATAGGTTATCTTAAGCGGCGTACCATATTTGTCTATCAGGGCTTTAACATCAACGTTGTTAAACATCAAATACCCTTCATCATTCAATTTATAACCTTCCTGTGGAAAGTGGAAGGTTTGATTCACCAAAGAGGTGTAGGAATTGTTCATCTAAGAACTTGCTTTAAAAGTGATAATAAATTGATTAACCCAACTACTTAAAAATTCTTACCACAAGGGACACCAAGAAAGAAACACGATGTACAAAAATTTATGAAATATCTCCTTAAATCTTTGTGTTTCTAGTGCAAACCATTGTGTACCTAGTGGTTAGACTCTCAAATGGAAGCGACAAAAGTAACAGTTTGAAACACATAAGGCATAAAAAAAGCTGAAGTGTATTTCTTCAGCTTCTTTTATATTATTTACTGTGTAAATTTACTTAACAGATTGTACCAGTGTTTTAAAACTTTCAGGGTTGTTCATAGCCAAATCAGCTAATACCTTACGATCTAAAGTGATACCTTTTACATTCAATTTGTGGATGAACTGACTGTAGGTAAGACCTTCTTCACGAACACCTGCATTAATACGGGCAATCCATAACTGACGGTATTCTCTTTTCTTAAGCTTACGGCCTACATAGCTGTAGGTCAAACCTTTTTCAACAATATTTTTGGCTACGGTATAAACGTTTTTACGTTTACCATAAAACCCTTTG
>JANYEU010000180.1 GCA_025362915.1 Chitinophagaceae bacterium
TTGAATCATCCACACAGTTTCTTTTTTAATTCATTTTTATAGTCCTTTGGCTTATTAGCTCTTTATTTCGCTTGTTTTAAAATATATATTTCCCCACGAATAATATTTATATCCCCAATAAAATATATTTCAACCCATATAAAATATATTTTGCCCCAAACATATTTTATATTAACCCACGAAGAATATATATTGCCCCATAAATAATATTTATATCCCACGTAAAATATATATCAAGCCAAACATATTTTATATTAACCCACGGAGAATATGTTTTGCCCCACGGAGAATATTAATATCCCGTATGAAATATATTTCAATCAAAACATTTTCTCAAACAAACAATTTAAGGATAGCTAAGACCACAAAAAAGTATTGGGCAACCGTTTACAAATTTCTACGGGAATCTTTAAAAAAATAATAGTGAAAATATAAAATTTCCAATTGCTTCTTTTTTTGACACTTGACTATTAACCTTCTAGCTCTCGACTTTTTTACTTAATTACTTTTCCAGTAGAACCATTTTCCGAAGGCGATAATTCGAAGATATATTCTGGCAACAATCCCTCCTCTATCCTGTGCGATACATATAGAATGGCGGTTTTACTTTCGGCAGCAATCTTATTAATCAGATTGGTAACCAATGATGCATTATAATCGTCCAAACCAGACATGGCCTCATCCAATATCAACAATGGAGGGTGCTTAACCATCGCCCTAGCCACCAATGCCAACCGCTGTTGCCCAAGCGATAATTGGCAGAATACCTTCTTTTTTAAATGAATCATTTCTATCAGTTCCAGCCATTCATCAGCCAACCTTACCTGAATGTCAGAAGGCAGTTTATATAACCCGATAGAATCCATAAAGCCCGATATTATCATCTGTTCCAACGTATGGCGGGTATTAAATAAGTCGGTCATGGATGGGGTGAGGTAGCCAATCTTTTGTTTTATTTCCCACACCGTTTCGCCGGTGCCCTTTCGTTTACCAAAAAGGGTAAGGTCTTGGTTGTACGCCTTTGGGTTATCGCCGTTTATCATCGTCAGCAACGTAGTCTTGCCGCTTCCATTTGGTCCCACCAATTGCCAGAATTCACCAGCGTTTATTGTCCAGCTAATCTCTTTTACAATAACCCTTTCCTCGTATTTTACCGTCACATTCTTAAAAGAAACCAGTTCCTTATTATCCAAAACATAATTTTTGATGGGTGGTGGCACGGCAGCATTCGCAATACTTTTTTGAATTGAAGTATGACATTTTATATAACCATCAATATCGTTTATAGGAGTCAATCCATCATCATTAAACTCAAAAGCTTCCGTTATAAAAGGAAGATAATCACGATGCCTGTTTATCAATTGAATGATGGAAGTATGGGCAACCATCCCGGTAATCATCCCAAGTAAGGCAGCTTGCGAAGCCACATCTAGGTTATCCATGGGGTTATCCAGAATGATATAATCGGGCTTTTGATAGAGCAGATAAGCCAATAACGCCTTCTTTTGCTCGCCACTGGATAGATTTCGGATGCCACGGTTGTATTGTTTGGATACAATCCATTCCTCGTGCAACGCTTCCTCTTCTATAAACTCCGCAAGAGAAATACTAGAAAATAACACACCTTTCAGTCCATTAAATTCAGGCAGACTATCGCCCAATTTTCCTCCCAGAAGCAGTTGGGTAAGTTTCAGCTTATTGGCACTGTTTGATAAAAATATTGCCCGATGATTTGTTTGTTCCATAACCATATAAAAGGGATAAAAGTACTGCGCGCCAATGGAATAATAACCGTTAGCCTTATTCAATTATCTTCGCCGCATGGAAGCATTGTTGCAACAGATAGAAAAATACAAACAGGAAATAGCGGAAGTACAGGCCACTACGGTAGAAGCAGTAGAGGCATTCCGTATTCAATGGCTAGGAACAAAAGGACTTTTGAAGAACATAATGGGCGAAATGAAGAATGTGCCCAATGAACACAAGAGGGCTTTTGGGCAAGTATTGAATGAGTTTAAACTGTTTGTAGAAGCCAAATTTGA
>JANYEU010000217.1 GCA_025362915.1 Chitinophagaceae bacterium
ACGATGAAGACGGAAAAAATTTACAATTATGGCAGATTTAAAAGCGTTCGCAGAACAACTAGTAAGCCTAACAGTTAAAGAAGTTAACGAGTTAGCAAAAATTTTGAAAGATGAGTATGGTATCGAGCCTGCTGCTGCTGCGGTTTCCGTTGCTGCTGGTCCTGCTGGTCCTGCTGCTGCAGAAGTTGAAGAAAAAACAGCATTTGATGTTGTATTAACTGCAGCTGGTCCTAACAAACTACAAATCGTTAAAATCGTTAAGGATTTAACTGGTTTAGGTTTGAAAGAAGCTAAGGATTTAGTTGATGGTGCTCCAAAAGCAATCAAAGAAGGTGTAGCTAAAGCAGAAGCTGATGATATCGCAGCTAAGTTGAAAGAAGCTGGTGCTGAAGTAGAAATTAAGTAATTATAGTTTTCTACATAAACTTACAAAGACCCCGAAATTTTCGGGGTCTTTTGTTTTATACCACTTTGATAAGATGTTTAATTCCTGATTGGCTTCCCGCTTTTTAGCACACTCTGTATCCTTTCCAGTGTTTTCCTTTCGCCACAGAGGGATAAGAAGGCTTCCCGCTCCAAATCGAGCAGATATTGTTCAGAAACCAGCGTAGGTTCACTCAAATCGCCGCCACACATTACGTAAGCCAGCTTTCTTGCTACCAAAGCATCGTGTTCTGTAGCGTATCCTGCACGCCACATCCCGTTTATTCCTGCAAGCATTGCCCCCAAAGCCAATCTTCCTTGCACTTTTATGTTAGTTTGTTGTAATGGTATGATATATCCCTGATCGGATAGTGCAATCACACTCTTTTTTGCTTCTAAAATTCTTCTATTTGGGTTAATGATTACTTCGTCATGACCTTTTCTTAAAATACCCATATCATAAGCCTCATAGGCAGAGGTAGATACCTTGGCTGTGGCAATAGTAAAAAACCGTTTCTTTAAAGCAATAATTTCTGGTTCTTCATGATGCACTTCGGCGGCAGCCCTCAATGTAAATTCCTTTGTTCCGCCGCCTCCAGGAATCAGTCCTACACCCAATTCCACCAAACCAATGTAAGTTTCAGCGGCAGCATAGACTTTATCAGCATGAAGATTCATTTCGCAGCCGCCGCCAAGCGTTAAACCATGCGGAGCAACCACAACCGGCACACTGGAATACCGTACACGCATCATGGTGTTCTGAAACTGCCGGATAGCAAAATCTAACTCGTCAAATTCTTGTTCTACCGCATACATAAATATCATTCCCACATTGGCACCGGCACTAAAATTGGCACCATCATTCGCAATCACCAGTCCTTTATATTTTTCGGCAATAGCAATAGATTTCTGAATGCCTTCCAGCACTTCGCCGCCAATAGTGTTCATTTTGGTAGTCCATTCCAGTCCAATCACCTCATCGCCAATATCATACAACTTGCAAGCACTATTTTTCCAAATAAGTTTATCAATATTATTCTTCAAAACAAGAAAAGATTCGCTGCCCGGAATTGGTTTATACGCTTTTTCAGCTATATCATAGTACCATCTCTTCCCTTTTTCTATGGTGTAAAAACTATTTTTCCCAAGTGCCAGCATTTCCTCCACCCAAGCAGCTATTGTAATGCCTTCTGCCTTCATTGTTGCCACCGTTTTGGCTACTCCCAGTGTATCCCAAGTTTCAAAAGCACCAATTTCCCAACCAAACCCTGCTTTCATCGCATCATCAATCCTATATAATTCGTCGCTTATTTCAGGAATCCTATTTGCCACGTAAGAAAACAAGGAATGATGGAATTTTCTATAAAATACCCCTGCCTTATCTGCGCCAGCATACACAATTTTTATCCGTTCTTGCAAATTCTCCACAGGTTTTGCGGCATCCAAGGTGGCGAATCTTGCTTTCTGGCGAGGTTTATACGCCATCGTTTCCAAATTGAGCACCACTATCTCTTTTTCTCCTTTTTCATTGGCAGAAAGCTTCTTAAAAAAGCCTTGTCCTGTTTTATCGCCCAAACAGTTATTGCTTATTAGTTTATCTAACCAAACAGGCGTATTAAAGATGGCTATTGCCTCATCTTTCGGGCAGTTTTCGGCAACTCCTTTAGCTACTTTTACCAGTGTGTCAATGCCTACCACATCGGCCGTACGGAAAGTTGCCGACTTTGGTCGTCCTATCACAGGCCCCGTTAGTGCATCAACTTCATCTATCGACAATCCCAGTTGTAGCATGCTGTTAAAGATGCTCATAATACTAAAAACACCAATCCGGTTGGCAATAAAAGCTGGTGTATCCTTACATAAAACGGTTGTCTTGCCCAAAAACAAGTCTCCGTAGCCCATTAAAAAGTCTATTACTTCGGGCGAAGTCTCTTTTGTAGGAATAACCTCTAATAAGCGTAAATACCTTGGGGGATTGAAGAAATGCGAGCCACAAAAGTGCTTTTTAAAGTCGTCGCTGCGTCCTTCATTCAATAAATGTATCGGAATACCGGAAGTATTGGACGTGATGAGGGTGCCTGGCTTTCTAAAGTGTTCTATCTGCGCATAAATACTTCTTTTAATGTCCAGCCTTTCCACCACCACCTCAATAATCCAATCGGCGGTAGCAATATTCTTTAAATCGTCAGTAAAATTTCCTATGGTAATGTTCTTGGCAATCTCGTTTGTATAAATAGGGCTCGGATTGCTCTTCAGCGCAGCCATTAAAGCATCATTAACCAGTTTATTGCGCTCGGATGGCTTTGTACTTTCGGTTGCAGTGGCTGGTACCATATCCAGCAACAAAACTTTTGTGCCAATACCAGCAAAAAGGCACGCAATCCGGCTGCCCATTACCCCACTACCCAATACCGCAACTTGTTTTATGGAACGTTTCATAAGTAAGCAATTTTAATTGTAGGGTTAAGGTTCAAATCTTTCCCTTTTAAATTATGTTTCAAAGCTAGTACTTAAATAAGGTTTACGGTAGTTAATTATTAAATTTTATAAATGAATTGTTGAGCTTATATAAGCTTGAAGTTGAATGTATGGAAAACATTTTTTTGGGAAGGATAAAAATGAATGTGGTATTGATGGCTTTATTTTGCATATCAACTAATTTGATTACACTAAATACCAATAAAATTCTTCGTAAAACCAAGCGATTTCTTCGTTAAAGTAAGCGATTTCTTCGTTAAAGTGGGGAATGTAATTTAAACTGTGTCAATTGCAATTGGGGCTTTCGCCCCCTTTCCCAGTTTTTTAGTGGTCTTGTCCATTTTTGCTCGATCCTCCTT
>JANYEU010000243.1 GCA_025362915.1 Chitinophagaceae bacterium
GCCGTATAAGGCATTAACTTAATGACATGGGGCTAAAGGGGGCGGGGGCAGCCCGCTGGCTTTGAGGTAAAAAGATAGAAAAAAGTTGCTAAATTCATTTCAATCACCATCCTTTTAATGAGATGATTTATATGCCTTTGCCTTAGAAGCAACCAACTTTTCCTATTTTTCAATTTATCTATCCCCCTTTGTTTAAAGGGTTGCCTACGCAAACATGTTATAGCATTTTCGTTGTGTTGATTAGTTATGGAAATTAGATGTAAGGGCGTTTAAGAATGTGGATAAATAAACGGTAATGTAGTAAATATGCTACAATATTCAGTACAAAAAAACGTTTAGAAAAAGAGAACACCCGATACATAATACCGTACTAAATTGAGGAATATTAATAACCTACTTATATGAAAACACTATTTTCTGTCCTGAACGCTTGCATTTGTAAGGCACTAAAACTATCTGCTAGGATTGCATTCTTGGCAATGTTTACCTTGGTAACCGCTTTTTATAGCAATGCCCAATATTCTACAACGCACTACATTGCCCCAAGCCCGTGGAGCTACTTTAACCAATACAATGAAATAGTGGTTACTACCATAAGTACCACCCCTGTTTCGGTTACCATCCAAGGTAGTGATGGCACCATATATTCCAATTCGTTAACCACCGTTTCTGGCACACCATTGAGGTATAGGTTTACTGCAAAAGATGCGTCTGCCAATTATTCCAGCACAGTACTTACGGGGCAAGGATTGATGATAAGTGCAGCATCGCCTATTGGTGTACAAGTAAGAAATATAGCTTCTGATTATTATACAATTGCCGGAAGTGTACCTGGAGATTATACAAATTGTGTTCAAAAAGGAAATACCTCTTTTACCAGCTTGGGAGATCAGGGACAGGGGACTTCTTTTAGGATTGGGTATTACGCGAATGTATCTGGTGTGAGTTGCTATGCCGAAGGTGGCGCCCCTATTTATGGTGTAATGGCCGTAAGCAATGGTACTAATGTGTATTTGAACAATAGCTTGCTGACTACGCTGAATGCAGGACAGAGTTATTTGTTTGTAGCAACATTGGGTAGTTTGGTTACATCAAACAAGAACATTGTTGTAAATGCTGGTATGAGGGGCGATAACAGTTCTAGCTGTGCGGATGGAGTAGAAAGTCAGGTGATACCAACTGCACTATTGGGTACCACTTACATTGTGGTACGGAGCAAGGGAAATACAGGATACGAGCGGAGCACCATTGTGGCCACTGTTGCTAGCACCACCGTTACGGTGACTGTGCCCAGTACCGGAATAACAACAAAATATACACTTACCAATGCGGGGGATTATGTTACCATCAATAACGGAGATGGGGCAACCGCCTATACACAGAGTTATATTACAACAAGCAGTCCTGTTGGTGTATTTTCTGGCACTGCAGATGGTTGTGAGATAGATATGATAGTTCAACCGCCACTAAACAATTGCGCAGGTTCTTTTAATGTGCAAACAACTTCTTTTCTCAATAATGCCAATGCCAGCAATGCTACTTTCCCGTATTTTGGCTATGTAATCATTCAAAGTGATACCGCCAAAGTTTATTTTAACGGTACAAACTTGGAGTCTATTGTGGGTAAAAGAGTAGCCATTGGCACTACAGGATATTACATCATCCAATACACAAACACACAATTGGGAAGCCCTACCAACCTTCAGTTTATAGTAAATGCAAGGATAAATGTTGCCTTGGTAGAAAGCGGTGCGGGTTATTCCATGTCTGCTTTCATTAGTGCCATATCAAGTGTGATGCCTCCGCCATCCGTAACGTCCAATTGTCTGCCATCCACACTTACCGCCCAAGGAGGGTTTTCATCCTATTAGTGGTATAATGGTACTACAGCAGTTTCTGGTGCCACCACACAGACTTACGCTCCTTCAACAAATGGTTCATATAGCGTTACCGGTAGCACCTCTTCTTGTGGTACCACCCCTGTTTCCACGGCTGTATTGGTTAATCCAAAACCAAATGCAGGTATAGATCAGATAGCGTGCGCTGGAACCATTGCCACACTTAGCGGAACAAGTACGGTGAGCAATGCCAGTTGGAATGCACAATCCAGTAATCCTACAGGTGCAACGCTAGGAAGTACCAATAATGGTATTTCTACCATATTATTTGCCAACAGTGCAGTAGGTAGTTATAACTTTATATACGATGCAGGATGTACAGATACCATGAAAGTTGTGGTAAAGGCAATATCCTCCTCCTCCACCAATGCCACCATCTGCAGTG
>JANYEU010000244.1 GCA_025362915.1 Chitinophagaceae bacterium
CATTGCGGGTATTGTCGCATCAGGTGATAAAATCGATGGAGCTGAAACGGAAGAATGTGCAGTTGATGGCATCCCAGGAAGAGTTGGAAACGTTTGCCAAAGAGATGGAATCCTTTGCCTTTACTGCTTCGCACGATTTGAAAGAACCATTGATCTCGTTGAAAGCTTTGTTGTCATTGCTGGAGGATAAATACGGCGACTTGCTTGATGCTGATGCCAAGCAATATCTTTTTTACGCAGTGGATAGCGCCACCAGAATGGAGACGCTGATAACGGATTTATTGAACTATGCAAAAGCTGTAAATAGTTATGAAGACGTGGAAGAAACGGATATACAACAGGTGGTGGACGAGATAGTGCAACACAGCCAAACAACAATAAAAGAGAGAGGGGCAATTATAAATTCAACTCATTTACCAACAATACGCATATCTAAAACCGCCATCAAGCAAGTATTTCAGAACCTGATAGGCAATGCCATGAAATACCAGGCAGACGGCGTGAACCCCATTGTAAACATTGATGCGGTGGAAATGGATAACTTCTGGCAGTTTAAGGTGGTAGATAACGGCATTGGCATTCCAGAAAAGTACCTCACCACCGTGTTCGATATGTTTAAACGGGCGCATAGCAACCAGGGCTATAGGGGCACTGGACTGGGGCTTTCCATCTGCAAAAAAGTAGTAGAGAAGAATGGCGGTAACATCTGGGTGGAATCTGTTGAAGGCAAAGGAAGCTCCTTCTTTTTTACCATTGCTAAAAGCAAATAGTTCTTATTGCATAATATATTATAAAAGGGATGGTTTGTTTTATATTAATCAATTTGTAGTAATAAACATTAATTGTTTTGTAGTATTAATATTACTTAGTTAATATTGCATTTGTTGATTGATTGATTCTTCATCCCCCACGACAGTACGGACAATTTAGCAATGCATTTGATGGCTTACATTCTGGATACTACTTCTATTAATATGAAAAAAACAATTAAGCTATTTTGGCATATCTTACCCTTATTACTATTATGTGTAAAGGTTAGTGCACAGTCAAGTCCGGTTTCGTCTGGAGGAGAGGCAAGTGGCAGCGGTGGAACGGCCAGCTATACCTTGGGGCAGGTGGTTTTTTCTAGTTATTCTACCAAAGGGGGATATATAATAGAAGGTGTTCAGCAGGCATACACCGATGTAGAGTTGCCCATATCCCTCTTGGCGTTTAATGCCACAGTTACCAATAATAGGCAGGTAGCCCTAAGCTGGCTTACGGTATCTGAAAGCAATAACCAATACTTTACCATAGAACGTTCTACCGATGGTGTTTCATTTTCTATGGCAATAAAAGTAAAGGGCAAAGGAGATAAGACAAGCAACCAAAACTATGATGCAGTGGATGCTTCTCCAGTTAGTGGCATTAGTTATTATCGACTGAAACAAACAGATATAGATGGCAGAAGCACCTATTCCAAGAGTATCAAGGTAAACATTACAGCCAGCGAGGGTGAATTGTCTGCCTACCCTAACCCTACCACAACAATACTTAACCTTCGTATAACAGATGCTGTTTCTAAAAAGCTTATTTATCTCATTTACTCTATTGACGGCAAGCTGATAGAACAACAAAAGATAAGTACCGACCTGACTGCCATATCTACATCCAAGCTGATAAATGGTACCTACCTGTTGCAAGTAAAACAAAATGGTGCAACGATTAAATCATTTAAGATTATCAAAAATTAAAAAACAATGAAAAAGGTTTTCTACTTCTTAACCCTTTTACTTCTCTCTACTACCAGTTTTTCGCAAGCACCACAAGGTATAAGCTATCAGGCTGTAGTAAGAAATTTCAATAATGTATTGGTGGCAAACTCTCCGGTAAGTGCCTTTATTACCATACTAAAAGATTCTGCCAATGGTAGTCTTGTTTATGGGGAGGTAGATAACGCCACTACAAATGCAAACGGTTTATTCAGTACTGTAATTGGTAATGGACAATCGCAAATTGGTAATCTTTCCAGTATCAATTGGGGTAGTGGAGTGTATTATATAAGGTCTGCAATAGATCCTGCTGGGGGCACAAACCGCACTATCATAGGAAGTAGCAAGATATTGAGTGTTCCTTATGCGCTGTATGCAGCCAATGGTACTTCAAACGGAAACAGGGTAGGGGATATGCAATATTGGGATGGTACCAAATGGGCTTTGGTTACCGCTGGTACCAATGGCAGTGTAC
>JANYEU010000292.1 GCA_025362915.1 Chitinophagaceae bacterium
TTATTAAAAACTATATTTTTAAATGCAGATGCATTTATTTTCCCTTCCCTCAATGAAGGATTTGGAATACCTATTTTAGAATCTTTTTACTTTAAAAAACCTTTGCTTTGTTCAAATTCTGCTTGCTTTACAGAAATTGCAGGTGATGCCGCACTTTACTTTGACCCTACAAACCCTGAAGAAATTGCTAAAGCAATGCTATTTTTTTATAATAATCCTATAATATGGGCCACATTGATCGAAAAAGGGCAGGAACGGTTAAAGCTCTTTTCCTGGAAAAAAATGGCAATTGAAACAGTGGATCTGTATACAAAAATATTATTGGATTAGTGAAACTTGCATAGTATGTAATTTTAAATGTATAATTAAATTAATGATTATTATACAATGCCGTTAAGTTAAGAAGAATTGTTACATTTTTCTATAATTCATAGATTTAGGTTTTTTCTGTTTATGATTTCTTGGGAAGCTTCTGTTAGGTCTGATTGCCTCTGTGGTTTTGGTTAATATTTCATCAAAACTAATTAAGAAGCATTTTATTTTTTTCTTTATAAATACCCCGATCATACATTCTCTTACTAGTGAGAATGCATTGGTTTGATTTACCTTTTTAGCATATTTATCAGTACTTCCTTTGCTCTCTTCCCGCACTTTTTGTTCGATAGGAAAATTTAGTACTGCGCATGCATTCATGGCAAAAATACCCGCATAAAAATCTTGCCTAACTGATAAAGCAGACATACCAGAAAATGATTCTATATCAGCCCTTACTTTGAATAACTTATAGGCTTCTTCAATGCCCCACCTTAAATGGTACAGTTGTTTAAGGCTGTCGGCTGTATATTTTTCTGCATCCATAAGACTTGTACAAAGTATTTCTTTTTTGCCATCTTCGAGTTCTATTACCACCAGACGCACCGTTACAGTGTTTGTTTTTCCACTAAAAATATTTTGTAATTCACTATCTTTTTTGGGCAGTGTAAATGTCACGATTTTATCCTTTTGTTTTGCTTCGAGCATCGTATTCACTTCCTTCCACCAGTTGTCTTTTAAGCGCACACAAAAACCTATGCTCCTGTGCTGTAACTCATAGAGCAAGCCGATACTCGGGTATCCCCGGTCTAAAAGCAGAATGTCATCCGGCATGAACTTTACTTCCGAAAGCTGTGTTTTTAAAAGCGTTATCTCGTGTTCTTTAAACGTATCAATCTTAGCATTTAAGGTCACCAAATTCAACACATCGTATAGCAGTGAAATCTTGGCAACTGACCGCTGTGCAGCTGCACCCGGACCAAAACCTGTTGGCTCGAACTCCGTACCAATATCTACACTCGAAGGAAGCATAATGGTACTTCCATCGCAAGCCAATATCCGATGCTTATCCCACAATAAATAAGGAGCACTGCTATAAAAATAATCCACTGCAGAATTACTTAGTTCAATAAAAGCCTGGTATTTTAATTTAGAACGTGCCTGAGAAAATGCACTTTTTGTAACCTGCCGGATGCTATAATCCGAGCCGTTCAACTTGCCAAAAAAATCATTTAATTCTCTTTGAATGGAGCGTCTCAATAATTGTGAAATAAAAAGGAAAGTAATTTTGAAGGTCAGAATTCGGACCCGAATAAATCCATTACTGCCGTTGGTATTACGGCGTTTAAAATCTTCATCATCCAGATTCGTGTTTATATATTTTAAAAAGTTAGCCCTATAATCCTATGCGTTTTTTTACTCCTCAAAGATAGACCAATATCAAGGATTATCCCGGTTTTTGGCTTAACTTAACGGCATTGGTTTATTATTTCATCTTTAAAAAAATTATAGGCAGTTTTACCTTTTACAAGTAATTCCAAGTCTGGTTTTGAGGTAGCCAAGCTATCAATATATCCTACTATCTTTTCTGCATTAATTTCCGGCTCGTAAAACATTAGTTTTTTGTTTATTAAAAAAGTATCTACCTCTAATAAACTATCCTGGTATACCGAAACTGTAGGTATTCCTAAAATAGCCATTTCTCTTGTCATGGAGCCGCCTGCTCCTATAAATAAGGAACAATCGTTGGC
>JANYEU010000296.1 GCA_025362915.1 Chitinophagaceae bacterium
GGGCATTCATCAACGAGAAACAACCACAACGCCTGTGCCAGACCCCACGCAAGCACCAAGGGTAAACATAACTTATGGCGAGGCATTGCAACTTATTATAAACATGCGCAATGCTGCAACGGGCAAAATAGGGAAACCTAGGGGAGTGGGCTTTATGGAACTATGGTATAAGATTGGCCACCCGGCACCCACAGGATTGGGGGATGCCAACCTGAAAATAAACATTCACGACACTGGAACGGCAATGACCTTTCTGTTATTGCAAAAGGGGATGACGGTTTATTTCTTTGCCCGTTGGGTAACAAGAAAAGGAACTTATGGTCCTTGGGGAGCTTACTTTAGTGCAGTGATTGTTTAGGATGTTGTGTAATAAAGAGAATGAAAAAATTAAAGCAGCGTCCACAAAGTCTTTTACACAGATCACCGCTAATCGCTCCCTTTACGTCCCTAAAGTGAAACGTTTTACCTAAATCTTTGCGTTTGCTTTGCGAAGAAACTTCGTGCCCTTTGCGGTTAAATCTTTTCTTTTTACTTACTACATTTCACTATCGCCTATCTACTTTTTCACTCATAACTCATATTTCATAGTTCATAACTAACAATCTTGCTTTATCTTGCAGCCACTCAAGTTTTTTTATCAAATCACTAATATTATTTAAACATGAAAAAGTACAAACCGGGGGTTCTTTTCGGCGCAGAACTAGAAGCTCTTTTACAAGATGCAAAACAGAATGAATTTGCATTGCCAGCAGTAAACACCATTGGCACCAACACCATCAATGCTGTATTGGAAACGGCGGCCAAGGTAAATTCGCCTGTTATCATTCAGTTTTCTAATGGGGGTGCGCAGTTTATTGCCGGTAAAGGAATGCCAAACGGTAACTACGAAGCAAACATTGCGGGTGGTGTTTCGGGTGCATTACATATTCATAATGTAGCCAAATATTATGGTGTGCCTGTGGTTTTGCATACGGATCATGCTGCCAAAAAGTGGTTGCCTTGGATTAGTGGTTTGATAGATGCTGGCGAACAATTTTATAAAGAAAAAGGACAGCCTTTGTTTAGCTCGCACATGTTGGATTTGAGCGAAGAACCATTGGAAGAAAACGTACATACTTCGGTGGAATTCTTTAAAAGAATGAAACCATTGGGTATGGCCATTGAAATAGAACTAGGCGTAACCGGTGGTGAGGAAGATGGCGTGGACAACAGCGATGTAGAAAACGATAAGTTATATACACAGCCTCAGCATGTTGCTTATTGTTACGAAGAACTAGGTAAGGTAGGTAACCTGTTTACCATTGCTGCGGCTTTTGGTAATGTGCATGGTGTGTACAAACCAGGTAATGTGGAACTTAGACCAGAAATATTGAAGAACAGTCAGGACTATATCCAACAACACTATGGAACAGGCCCTAAGCCTGTTTACTTTGTGTTTCATGGTGGTAGTGGTAGTCCGCAAAGTCAAATAAGAGAGGCCATCAGCTATGGTGCTATCAAAATGAATATTGATACCGATTTGCAATGGGCTTTCTGGGATGGTATCCTTCAAAACTATAAGAAATATGAAGGATATTTGCAAGGTCAGCTAGGTAATCCAGATGGGGACGATAAGCCAAATAAAAAGCATTACGATCCACGTGTATGGTTGCGTAAGGCAGAAGAAAGCTTTAGCAAGCGTTTGGAAATAGCGTTTGAAGATTTGAATTGTATTAATAGGAACGCGTAATTTCTATTTTAAATATTTGTCTCTGAGTAATCTAGGCAGCAGTTGTAATGATTGCTGCCTTTTTTATGCTTAGACCTCACCTAAATCCTCTCCAAAAGGAGAGGACTTTGCACCCTGACTGAATGAAAGTTGCTACCATTGCTTGCCCTTTTCTTTTGGAGAAGGGTTAGGATGAGGTCTTTATTTTTTTTACTACTCGCTTTCTTCGAGTTTAAATAGTCTTCCCTAATCTTCAATAAATCAACCTTCGAGGAATCTATTATCAGTTCCCTTACTATATCCAAAGGCATTTCATCCTCATTGATAAAATTGATGCACCCCTTCTGGAAGCTTGCCTTTGTCAACAGTGCCATATATTTTTCATGCAGAGGTTGCGACATATAAATAGGTAGAAGATGTAAGGATATATGCTTTTTCCCACTCGCCAATCCGTATTTCATGGTTCCGTTTACTTTGTATATAATCATTTCCATGCGCATCATCACCTCAATTACCGCAGTGGCGGAAGCATCGTTATCAATTATTAGTTGATGAATCTTTGTCAATATGTTCTGCCTTTCCGGGGCCTGATTTGAGATAAACTGTTCAATTTCCATCTTATACTTTTTTGTAAATTTAATGACTATCTATGTTGCCTATAACACTATGTTACTACTATATAACTACTTCGAGTTAAGCCTCTTTTTTTCTCTGTGTGAATAACTCCATGAATCTCTGTGTTAAAACAATATATTTAAAAATCTAACACAGAGTTTCTCAGAGCTATTTACACAGAGGGAGGAAGAGAAGTACCCCACCATACCACTCCTTTTTATAGGTGTATAACTTGCAAATATTAGCCCCTAATCTTTAACTATGTGTTGAAACTTTACTTCTCTGTAACCTATATCTGCTGGAAACATTAATCCTTTAATTTTAAACTATACATTGCTTAAAACACATTGTACCTAGTTATTGCATGGTATAAAATTTACGCTTTGTAAATTATCCATTACCTTCACGGCTTCCTAAAAGCATATTTTATTAAGGAAAAGCTACATTTAAAAGATATGGATAATATTTTTACAGGTTTAGAAGAAGATGCACATCAGGAAGAAACGGGCAGGAGAAGTTGGTTTAAGCGTAGGAAGAAGGGGATTTTAACGACTACCGCCGAAAAGAAAGAAACCCCTGAAGGTTTATGGAATAAATGCCCAGAGTGCAGTCTTATCTCAACTACGGCAGACTTGAAAGAGAATCTGTTTGTATGTCCTAAATGTAATTACCACCACCGTATAGGCAGCGATGAATACTATGATATATTGTTTGATGAAGGCGAGTTTACAGAGATGTTTGACAACATCAGAAGTATTGACATGCTTCACTTTACCGACTTGAAAAGCTATCAAAAGCGTCTGGACGACATTCACGAAAAAACCGACCTTAAAGATAGTATGCGCGTGGCAACGGGAAAGGTTAATGGCGAAGGATTGGTGATAGCCTGCATGGATTTTGAATTTATTGGCGGAAGCTTGGGCAGTGTGATGGGAGAGAAGTTTAGCCGTGGTGTTGATTATTGCATTAAACATAAACTTCCTTTTTTGGTAATCAGCAAGAGTGGCGGTGCGCGGATGATGGAAAGTGCATTCAGCCTGATGCAAATGGCCAAGACAAGTGGTAAACTATCGCAACTAGCCGATGCAAAACTTCCTTATTTCTCTTTATTGACCGATCCCACATTTGGAGGTATCTCCGCCAGCTTTGGAATGTTGGGCGATTTGAATTTCGGTGAACCTGGTGCATTGATAGGATTTGCCGGTCCACGTGTGATAAAGGAAACCATAAAGAAAGATTTGCCGCCAGGTTTCCAACGCAGTGAATTCTTGGTAGAACATGGCTTTCTTGATTTTATAATTGACAGGAAAACATTAAAAGATAAATTATCCCAACTAATAGTATTGTTTAGAAACTAGGCAATTAGTTGAAAGTCGAAAGTCATAAGTCGAAAGTAAGGATACCACTTACTCTTAACTTTTACTTTCGACTTTTCACTTTCAACTTTCGACTTCCTATGGCAAAAGAAATGAACAACAGGCAGGCTTATTTTAACTACGCCATAGAAGATAAGCTAGAGGCGGGCGTAGTATTGATGGGTACAGAAGTGAAAAGCATACGGGAAGGGAAAGTTAGTTTTAATGATGCTTTCTGCCTATTTGATAACCACGAACTTTGGGTACGTGGATTGTACATTGCCGAATATAAACTAGGAACCACCAATAACCACATAGCCGTTTACGACCGCAAACTATTACTTCGTAAAAAAGAATTGAAGAAACTGGAAGCCAAGATAAAAGAGAAAGGTTTTACGATTGTCCCTTTAAAGATTTTCTTCAATGATAAGGAATTGGTAAAGATTGAGATAGGTTTAGGTCGTGGTAAAAAAGAACACGACAAACGACAAACTATAAAAGAAAGGGATTCTAAAAAAGAAATAAAACAATACTTGCTTAAATAAGGCAGAGTTCTTCGTGCCGCTTGCTCAATAATTAATCAAACCAACTACCCACAAATCTCCCTTTTAAAGAAATATTTTCTTCTTCTTGTCCAATTCTGCAATACTTAATCGTTATTTGTTTTTAGAAACGATTACAAGGCAATGGCTGCCAACACATCACCCGAAGTAATGCAGGGTATGATGAAGAAGTGGATGGATTGGATGGGCGGCATCGCTGCCCAGAACAAGTTGGCAAGCCCTGGAAACAGATTGGGTAATGCCGGTAAGGTAGTAAGGCCTGATGGTGTGATTACTGATGGACCTTTTATTGAAATCAAGGAATTGATAGGCGGTTACATTGTTGTAAAAGCTGATTCTTTTGAAGAAGCTGCCGAGTTGGCAAAGGGCTGTCCGATATTGGAAGTGGGTGGCAATGTTGAAGTAAGGGATATTGTGCCGATGTAAACAAATGATAATTTTAAAGTAACAAATTATCCATATTTTTATACTTCAATAAAATAAATAATTATGACAACAAAAGAAGTGGCAAGCCGATATATGGAGCTTGAAAAACAAGGTAAATGGGATGAGATACAAACCGAATTGTACAGTGCGGATGTGGTTTGCATAGAGCCGGAACACGCTGCAGCAATGGGTATGGCAACTGTAACCAAAGGTATCGAAGCCGTAAAAGCAAAAGGTAAGGCTTTTAACGAAGGTATTGCCGAAATGCACGGCGGTTATTGTACCGAACCAGTTGTGGGTGGAGATTTCTTTAGTGTGGGCATGGGAATGGATTGTACATTAAAGAATGGCCATCGTATGAATATGGAAGAGATTGCCGTATTTGGCGTAAAAGACGGGAAGATTGTTAGCGAGCAATTTTTCTTTTAATAATAGCTTGTTTGATAAAATTACTAAAAGCCTTTGTATTCTTGCAAAGGCTTTTTTATTATGGACAACCACACTTTGATACCACATTTGTTCCGCACAGAATACAGAAAGATAACGGCAGTACTCTGTAAGCTTTTTGGTATTGAACACATAGAAATAGCCGAAGACATTGCGAGCGATACCTTTTTATTGGCTTCAGAGAGTTGGGGTGTAAAAGGAATTCCCGAAAACCCTACTGCATGGTTATATACGGTTGCAAAAAACAAAGCCAAGGATTATTTAAAACACAACCAGATTTTTACTGAAAAGGTAGCCAAGGAAATAAGGCATACCCATAATGAATCAAACGAAGTCGAAATTGATTTGTCAGATAAAAACATTACGGATAGTCAGTTGCAAATGTTGTTTGCCATTTGCCATCCTGCTATTCCTATAGAAGCACAGATAGGTTTATCGTTGAGAATACTTTGCGGGTTCGGCATTGATGAAATTGCAGATGCTTTTCTTACCAATAATGAAACCATCAACAAGCGGCTGTTCAGGGCAAAGCAGAAACTACGTTCTGAAAAGATTAAGATTGAATTTCCGAATAAGTCAGAGATTGATAAACGCTTGGAAACAGTGTTAATAACTTTGTATCTATTGTTTAATGAGGGTTATTATTCTGCCACACAAGATACAAAACTTCGGGAAGATTTATGTGTCGAAGCAATGCGGTTGACTCATTTATTAACCGAAAACAAAGCAACTAACAAGCCTTTTGTAAATGCATTATTATCGTTGATGTGTTTTCATTCTTCCAGATTTGAAGCAAGGACGAATGAAAAAGGCGAAACCGTCCTCTACCAAGATCAGGATACCAGTCTTTGGAATGCCGAATTGATTGGCAGAGGCGAATATTATCTGAACAGGGCTTCGGAAGGAAATGTAATTAGTAAGTATCACCTTGAAGCAGGCATTGGTTATTGGCATACAATAAAAGAAGATACCATTGAAAAGTGGGAGAACATCCTACAATTATATAATAGGTTGCTGCAAATAGAATATTCCCCGATGGCGGCTTTAAACAGAACCTACGCCCTCTCCAAAGCAAATGGTAATATGGAAGCCATTGCAGAAGCGGAGAAGCTTAATTTGATTGATAACTATTTATATCATTCCCTATTGGGTAATCTCTATACAACTATTGATACTGACAAAGCTATTGTCCACTTTAAAACAGCTCTAAAGTTGTCAAAATCATCCACCGAGAAAGCTCTCTTCTCCAATAAAATAATCCAACTTAGGGAGGAAATAGATAAAAAAAAATAACTGCTCTTCCTTTGCTTCTTTCTTTGGAAAAAACCTTGGTGTTCTTTGCGGTTAATTAACCCACAATAAAAAACCCGATGCAAGAATACATCGGGTTAATCATTATGAAAACCAAAAACAAACACAAAGTTTAAATATCGGTTGCTTCACCGTAAGCTACTGCGGTAGCTTCCTTAAAACCTTCACTCATGGTAGGGTGGGGGTGTATAGCATTCAATATTTCGTGAGCAGTAGTTTCCAGTTTCCTTGCGGCAACTGCTTCTGCAATCATTTCTGTTACGTTGGTGCCAATCATGTGCGCACCCAATAGCTCACCATACTTGGCATCGTAAATTACCTTTACAAACCCTTCTGTATTACCAGATGCACTTGCTTTTCCACTAGCTACAAAAGGAAATTTACCCACTTTCAATTCGTATCCAGCCTCTTTTGCGGCTTTCTCCGTCATACCTACGCTCGCTATTTCTGGTGAGCAATAAGTACAACCCGGAACATTACCATAGTCAATAACATCAGGTAAATGGTTTAATTTCTTTTCGTTGTAACCAATAAATTCAGCAGCATTGATACCTTCTTTGCTAGCTACGTGTGCCAATGCCTGACCCGGTGTTGCATCACCAATTGCCAAGATACCCGCTACGCTGGTTTGACCATATTTATCTGTTACGATCTTTCCTTTTTCTGTCTTGATGCCCATTTCTTCCAAACCAATATTTTCAATATTAGCTACCACGCCCACAGCACTCAATACGATGTCAGCTTCCAAGGTAACATAACTGCCATCTTGTAATTTCACTTTGGCTTTTACGCCTTCTTCCGCAAGGTAAACGCTTTCCACAGAAGCATTGGTCATTATTTCAATGCCTTGTTTCTTGTAGCTTTTTTCCAGTTCCTTACTGATGTCCTCATCTTCTACGGGTACTATGCGTGGCAAGAATTCTACAATGGTCACTTTTGTGCCCATGCTATTATAGAAGTATGCAAACTCAACTCCTATTGCACCACTACCCACTATAATCATGCTTTTTGGTTGTGTTGGCAATACCATTGCTTCCCTATAACCAATTATTTTTTTACCATCAATAGGTAAATTTGGCAATTGACGGCCACGACCACCCGTTGCTATAACAATATACTTTCCTTCTACGATAGATTTACTTCCATCGGCAGCAGAAACTTCTACCTGACCCTTGGCTTTTATCTTGCCAAAGCCCATTATTACATCAATCTTGTTCTTGCGCATCAAAAACTGAACACCCTTGCTCATTTTATCTGCTACACCACGGCTACGCTTTACCACACCTTCAAAATCGTGTTGGATACCGGTTGCAGTGATGCCATAATCGGCAGAATGTTTCAAATATTCATACACTTGGGCACTCTTCAACAAAGCCTTTGTAGGGATACAACCCCAATTGAGACAAACGCCGCCCAAACTTTCTTTTTCAATGATTGCTACTTTAAAACCAAGCTGCGAAGCACGAATAGCAGCAGGATATCCACCAGGACCACTCCCTAAAACAATTACATCGTATGCCATAATATTTCTTTGATTATTTTAAAAACAAAAAGAAGATAGCTTTTTCATTTGCCACCCCTATTCATATTGCGACGGCGAAAATAGCTGCTTATCTTCAAACAGCAAAGGGTTGTTTTATACGAAAACGTTTGAATATTGGTTTATTTGTATTTATTTCTATTCTAGTACAGTATATGCACACATATCAATGTCTAGCGTCCTCTTCCACTAACATCATCATTAGAAATGCTGCGTTCATTCTTTTTAATGCTACTACCCAATTGTCCAAACTTATACTTTAATGTAAAGTTTATCCTTCGCCCATAATTCACATCATAATTATACTGGTTAAAGCTGGAGGTATTTGTATAGAAATCTACTTTTCTGGTTTCAATAAATGGATCGCCAGCATAAATGGAAAAATTCAATTTCTTCTTAAGTAAATCTTTTGATGCACTGAAAGAAGCATAGAAATATTCATTATCCCTTCCCTGAAGCAAAACGTAGCGGCTATCATAACCTATATCAAACCCAACATGAAAATCATGTTTAAAGTTATAGCTTGTATTTACAAAGCAATGCCCCTGAAAACCACTGTTGTTATATAACTCCCCATTGTAAGTTCCTTTCAGCCAAACGTGTAATAACTGAGAATTGATGCTTATATTCAAATCTTTAGTTATTGGATAGTTGGCATTCAGCGTTAGCCCCAGCCCCCTGTTTTCTCCCACATTCTTATAAGTGGATATTGTTATGGTGTCCTTGGTTACAGATGTTACATTCTCTACTGTGTTATTTGCAAAACTATAAGCAAGACCCACTGTGATGGATCCCTTCTTGGAATTGGTATAATTCATTTCTATCGAATGATTAATTACCGGTTGCAAATCAGGATTTCCTTCATTCAACACCAATGGATTGGATCTATCTACAAAAGGATTCAATTGCCAGATACCGGGGCGTTGAATCCTTTTAGTGTAGCCCAGGGTGATACTATTACTGCCATTAAATTTTCTTTGCATAGATACGGATGGTACCCAATTATAATAGTTTTGCTTGGCAGTGTTTCCCACCGATGCAAAGTCGGCATCTACTGTAGTTTGTTCTACACGTAAGCCAGCTTTAACAACAAACTTGTCCAACTTCAATTCGTACGAATTATAAATACTGTACACATTCTGCTGGTAACCAAAATTATTTGTTTGGCTTGGCACAATAATATATTGTTTACTGGCAGAGTCATAATCATCATTTCTAAAGTCGCTGAAATTGTTTCTAAGTATAGCCTTTACGCCCGCTTCTACCGTTATCTTCTTTAGTGGATGCACGTAATCAAGCTGTGCCGTATGTTCCGTTGTGCCAGAATTATTATACTGATTATAGTTTGGAACATTGTAATGGTACATTTTGGCATACAGTATATTGGCATGTTGGTCGCTCACTTGCGAGCTGTATTTATAGGATGCCGTAAGCAATTGGTCTTTGTTTTTCTTGAATCCAAGTTGATAATCCACAGAACCATCACCGCCATTATAACTACTCTTTCCATTGTTTCCCAAACTATAGGACTGTTGTATTGAATGATTGGCATTTTCCAACGTAGAAGTTGATGAATAGTAGTTTTTATTGTCATTCAAATATAATTCTCCAGATACGGTTAATAAGTTTAAACTATCAAACTCATAACTGGTTTCCAAACTGCCATAGGTATTGTCTCCCCTATAATTATTTACTCCATTTTGGGATAGATAAGAAACCACAGGGCTTATTATATTATTGGTGTATCCATTTGTGGTTTGCAGCGTCTTATCTCTTGCGTTATAACCAAGGTATCCGTTCAATCCAAACTTGCCCTGTTTCCAGGTGCCATTTACATTAATACCATATCCATAAAGGGTGTTATATTTGGTACTGATGCTGCCATTATAGCCTTGGTCTACATTCTTTTTTGTAATGATATTAATAATACCAGCCAATCCTTCAGCATCATATTTAGCCGGAGGCGTAGTAATCACTTCTATTTTAAGGATATTACTTGCCGGCATCGATTTAAAAACGTCCGAAGGGTTTCTGGCAACCAACGCCGAAGGTTTACCATTAATTAAGATTTTATAATTACCACTGCCTTTTAGCTTTATATTCTCCGAAGCATCTACAGAAACCATCGGCACTTTGCGCAGCATGTCCAACACATTTGTTGCATTATTTTCGGGGTCTGCCTGCACATCGTAACTTATCCTATCCACCTCTTGTTTTATTATTGGCTTCACTACGGTAGTGCTAACCACCACTTCGTTTAGGTTGGTTGATGCAGTTGCCAATTGTATTTCACCTACATTTATAACAGTGCCGCTTGTATCAAAGGATGGAAGTACGATGTTTTTGTTTTGATAGCCCACGGTAGCCACTTGAAGCAAGTACGTTTTAATGGGCAATGATTTAAACTCAAAGTTGCCATTATCTTTTGTCAGTGTTGTTCTTACCGCCTGATTGGTTGCCTTATCTATTAACGATAAGGTAGTGTAGGGCAAGGGACTTTTCTTTATAGAATCTGTTACGTTTCCCTTAATGATTCCTGTTTGTGCCAATGATTTAGTGTGCAGGCTTGCGACTAGTAGGATGCCAGTAATAATGAGTAGCTTTTTGTACATGTAATTGGAATAAAGTTTTCAGAAGCTAGTTGCTTCCGGGGTAAATATTGAGTTCTTACAGGCAAACCTAAGGCAACGATTATTACTGACCAATTAATTTTTGATTAACAAGTTGGCTAATAATTTAAAAAGCGTAACTACTTAGGGGCTAATTTTCTACAAGAGGTAGCGGTTTTCGGAGAAATTTTATGATAGTCAGACGGATGATTCCTACGCTAGTTCTACTGGAGTGTTCAAACATAAAAAAAGCCCTTTCCATAAAAGGAAAAGGCTTTTTTGTATTTCTTATATCTTTTCTTTATGGCACCATAATGCTTACAATGTTAGTCATTTGGCTGGTACCTGCGGTATTTGTTACCACACAAACAGCCTGAACAATAGTTCCGCTAGGAAGCCCTGAAATGAGAATGTGTTTGTGCGTTTCGGGGTGTACCGTTACAATGGCAGGTACATTGGGCGCAATACCCGTACCCACCCTTTTTACGATGCTCATGTCGGCACCAGTAAAATAATTGATAAAACCACGTGCGCCTTTCATGCCTGTTATCTTTAAATAAATGGTGCCTGTGCCTTTTTGAACATCATAATCCAAGGTTATTTCATCAAATATTGCCGATGGGGTAGATTGCTCTGCGGTAGGCGTAAAGCCAGCAGCTTTTATAATCGCCTCATCGCCCATGGCAGCAGCTTCTACTATCAATGCCCAATAGCTAAGGGTAGTATCAGCAAGGGCTACAGCTTTTTTTAAATCTGATTTTGCTTTTTTGCTGCCACCTTCTGCTAACAAAGCTTGGGTGGTGATGGCCGTTATCTGTGTTTGACCAGCAGCATAACTATATAAGGTAGAATTATTAATAAATCCGCTACCAACCGGATTCATTGCATTGAAATTTGCTTGGTAAGAAATTGTTTTCTTTTCGGGAGAAAGACCAAGAAATGCATGCGAAACGTGTTGTTTGAGTAACATAGTTTTTTTATTAGACATCAAAGCTATACTAAATAAAACGTAACTAACAATAAACTTTTAAGATTTTTTTTAATTTTCTTTTTTTTTGATGAATAAAATATTTTTAACGACTAATAGTTACTTTTTATCGACAAAATAAATATTTTTAATACGAGGATAAATGCTCATTTTGAGTCCATTGTATCCTCATTTCATAAAAATATCCGTACAACTTTGGGGCAAACTTGTACAACTTTGGCGTAAAGTTGTACAGAAAAAAGTAGAAGTTGTACAACTTTTGGCAAATGTTGTACAAGATTGGTTTTAAGCTGTACAAGTTTGGGCAAAAGTTGTACGAAAAAAAGTGAATCTTGTACAACTTTAGGGTAAAGTTGTACAAGATTGGTTTAAAGTTGTACGAGTTTGGAGCAAAGTTGTACGGATATTTCTGGGTATAAGTCACCTGTTTGTGATTGAGAAGACTATAAAGTATTCATTATCAATTATTTTTTTGGTTTCTGCCATCGTAATTGCTCACATTGTAACCAACCTGCAACCTGACTTCTTTAGTTTGCATTTGGATGTGTAAATTCCCTTAAATTTGTATTTGCGCTATTGGAACACGACCGCGTATATTTGATTAGACTTTTAATAATCGGAGTTTATTAAAATATACGCGGTGAAGAAAAAGAAACCAGTAGCTCATATTTAAGAGTTAGGCGTCATTGTACAGACCCCACTAAAAAAGACCGAATAGACAAAAAATATTATATGAAGGCAAACGAAACAAAAGTAGAAGACTTTTTATCATCTAATAAAACACAATTTGTAATTCCAGTTTACCAAAGAAATTATGATTGGACAACAGGGCAATGTAAACAACTTTTAGACGACATTCTCGAAGTTGGAACAAGCAAAAAAATGAATGCCCATTTTATTGGTAGTATTGTTTATGTTCACGATGATGTTTACACAGCATCAAGAATTAAAGAACTTACTGTTATTGATGGTCAGCAAAGATTAACAACTTTGACACTTGTTTACTTAGTGCTTCATAGACTTGCAAAAGTTATTAAAAACGAAGGACTTGTAAATGAAATTAGCGAAACATACTTAATAAATAAATTTTCACCAGAAGAAGAAAAACTAAAATTACGACCAACCGACAACAACGATAGAGCCTTAAAATACTTATTGCGAAGCGATGATAATGAAGAGTATTCTGACTTTTCAAAACTTATTGACAACTTTAATTACTTCAAAGGAAGAATTACAGAAGACAATTATCAAACTGTTTTGAAAGGACTTTCAAAATTAATGTTTGTAGAAGTTTCGCTTGACAGAGAAAAAGACGACCCACAAAGAATTTTTGAAAGTTTAAACTCGACAGGTTTGGAACTTGCACAAGCTGACCTAATTCGCAACTATATTTTAATGGGACTTAACCGAAAAGACCAAAATAAAATATACCAAAATTATTGGGAAG
>JANYEU010000302.1 GCA_025362915.1 Chitinophagaceae bacterium
GGGCATTCACCAATGATATGGCACTTTTGAAGCTGGTATACCTCGCTTCAAGGAGGATCGAGCAAAAATGGACAAGACCACTAAAAAACTGGGAAATGACCATTCAACAATTAAGCATTATGTTTGGCGACAGGATGCCGATACTTTGCTAAAAAATTTTCGCCGCCTTTCCTTCTTTTAGAGCCATGGCCCGAAAAGAAGGAAAGGCGGCGAAAGCCCCAATTGCAATTGACACAGTTTAAATTACATTCCCACGTAAAGTCGTTTTACATACACGTAAAGTCATTTTACGTATCAACAAAATCATTTTACGTACATGAAAAGTCATTTTACTGATACGTAAAATGACCATTAAAGTTCAGAAATAAGAAGGAAAACGATTTATTAACGAGGTATAATAAACCCATATTCCTTTCTCTTTACGTTAGAAAACAGCGCAAGCCAAACCCAAAGCTTACATTTGTGGCAGTTGATAGAAAATAACAGAACGTAATGAGCGAAGAAAAGAGTTTGAATTTTATTGAAGAGATTGTAGAAGCGGATTTGGCCAGTGGCAAACACGATAGCATATTGACCCGTTTTCCGCCAGAGCCAAATGGTTATCTGCACATTGGTCACGCCAAAAGTATCTGTCTGAATTTTGGTTTGGCAAAGAAATATGGCGGTGCAACCAACCTTCGTTTTGATGATACCAACCCTGTAACGGAAGATACCGAGTATGTGGACAGTATAAAAGAGGACATCAAATGGCTGCTGGAAGGTACTGGCAATGGCTGGGCGAAAGAGTTATATGCGTCTGATTATTTTGAGCAATTGTATGGGTTTGCCGTTGATTTGATTGAGAAAAATTTGGCTTATGTAGATGATAGTACCAGCGAAGAAATAGCTGCGCAAAAGGGAACGCCCACACAACCGGGTACGAATAATATATATAGAAGTAGGACTGTGACAGAGAATTTGGAACTGTTTGCTGACATGCGTGTGGGAAAATATAAGGATGGCGAAAAGGTGGTACGTGCAAAAATCGACATGGCAAGTACCAATATGTTGCTGCGCGATCCGATTATTTATCGGATAAAACATGCGCATCACCACCGCACAGGCGATGCTTGGTGCATTTATCCAATGTATGATTTTGCCCACGGACAAAGTGATTCTATCGAAAAAATAACCCATTCCATCTGTACGTTGGAGTTTATTCCGCACAGACCGATGTATGATTGGTGTATAGAGCAATTGGGCATTTATCCTTCCAAGCAATATGAGTTTGCCCGTTTGAACATGACCTATACCATCATGAGTAAACGCAAACTATTGCAGTTGGTGAATGAGGGTCATGTTTCAAGTTGGGACGACCCAAGGATGCCCACCATCAGTGGTATGCGGCGCAGGGGTTTTACGCCAAATAGCCTACGTGAGTTTTGTGATAAGATAGGCATTGCCAAAAGAGAGAACCTGATAGATTTTAGTCTATTGGAGTTTTGTGTGAGGGAACACTTGAACAAGATTGCTCAACGTAGGATGGTTGTGTTTGATCCTTTGAAAGTGGTCATCACCAACTATGAATTGGGAGAAGAGAGTTTGTTGAGTGAGAATAACCCAGAGGATGAGAATGGTGGAGAACGCAATGTGCCTTTTAGCAAAGAGATTTATATAGAAAAGGATGACTTTATGGAGGTGGCCCCCAAAAAGTATTTCCGTTTGGCACCGGGACAAATGGTGCGGTTGAAGAGTGCCTATATCATCAAATGTGATGAGGTTATTAAAGATGCCGAAGGGAATATTACGCAGTTGAATTGTTCTTATATCCCTAATAGCAAAAGTGGTAGCGATACTAGTGGCATAAATGTGAAGGGTACTTTGCATTGGGTAAATGTGGCTACTGCGGTGCCGATGGAAGTGCGCTTGTACGACCGTTTGTTTACAGAAGAGAATGTAGGTGCGGCAGAGGGTGATTTTAAGGAATACATTAATAAGGATTCTTTACAAGTTCTACCTGTTGCTTATGCAGAACCTTCTTTAGCAACAGCAACACTGAATGAAAGACATCAGTTTATACGGAAAGGATATTTCTGTTTGGATAAGGAAAGCACCAAGGATAAGTTGGTTTTTAATAGAACAGTGACACTGAAAGATACTTGGGCAAAGGTGAATAAGTAAAGATGTTGCCACGAAGTCGCGAAGACAGAAAGTAGCACGAAGAGCAAGCAATCCGCCTGAAATATAAATTAACAGGCGGATTTTTAATGAATAGATATGACTCTCCTACAACAATTTACACAATATTGCCAGCAAGAATTGAACCTTGCCAGTAACCAAACAAAACTAGTTTTGGCTGTGAGCGGTGGGGTGGATAGTATTGTATTGGTTGATTTATGTCACCAAGCAGGCTTTCTGTTTGTGATTGCTCATTGCAATTTCCAGTTAAGAGGAGAGGAGAGTACTAGAGATGAGAACTTTGTACGGTCACTTGGCGAGAAGTATGATAAGGAAGTACTGGTAAAGCATTTCGATACGAAGGCTTATGCCGAAGAAAATAAGTGTTCCATCCAAGTAGCTGCTAGGGAGTTGAGGTATGGGTGGTTTCAATCGTTAACCGTTAACCGTCAACCGTCAACCGAACTGGAGTCCTTAACCCCCTTTAGTGGATGGGGGTTAGCCACCGCCCACCATGCTGATGACAACATAGAAACACTTTTGCTAAACTTCTTTCGGGGTACAGGAATCAGTGGTTTGCACGGTATTCTTCCAAAGCAGGGGAATATAATTCGTCCGTTGTTGTTTGCTAAACGAGAAGAAATTGTTGCTTATGCTAAGGAACAAAACCTCAATTGGGTGGAAGATAGCAGCAATGCCTCCGACAAATACTCCAGAAACTTTGTACGACACCAAATAGTGCCCTTGATGAAAACCATTTATCCGCAGGTGGGTGATAATCTTTTGGGAAATATCGAACGATTTAAAGAAATAGAATTGATTTATAATACATCTATAGAACAAACAAAGGCAAAACTGATTGAGGTAAAAGGTAATGAACAGCATATTCCTATTCTCAAACTAAAAAAACAAATACCGCTAAAGACTATTGTCTTCGAACTGATAAAAGACTTTGGCTTTGCGGCCACTCAAACCGAAGAAGCTATCAAACTTTTGGATGCCGCCAATGGTAGCTTTATGGCGTCGGCTTCTCATCGGTTGATTATTAACAGGAATTGGCTCATAATTGCTCCATTGCAAACCGAAGAAGCAACCAATATCATTATAGAAGAAGGGACAAAGAAAATAGTGTATGCTGGGGGGGAATTATCGTTTGAAATAAGTAATAAGGATAACGATAAC
>JANYEU010000328.1 GCA_025362915.1 Chitinophagaceae bacterium
ACCGACAGTTGTTGGTCCAAAAACAGGTCGCAACGACCCATGTCCTTGTGGCAGTGGCAAGAAGTTTAAGGCCTGCCACGGAAAAGATTTATAAGCAATAGATAGAGAATGAAAAATAGCAAGAGGCTGTACGGAATGTAACATTTCCATACAGCCTCTTTTTCTTTTTGGTATTGTCGTGGCAAATTTATACATGACATTTTCATGAATAGATCCACAATTACCTATTCTATTATACCATAATAATTTTTTGAAAAGCAGCAGATGGGGTTAAATGGTGGGTATTATAAAAAAGAGAGGGTCGCATAGACATGCAACCCCGTTTTTAAAATCCAATATCCTATGAAAACCGAAACAAATATAAAGAACCTTTTTATAAATGCCAATCATTATTTTGTTTTTTTTTAAACTTTTTTTACACAAACGAATAACCTTACTCTTTTGTCATGAGCCATATATAAAATTGCGGGAACGATTGCTGCCAAAACTTTTCTTTATGTTCACCAATAGGATTTAAAAGCCTCGCCACTTCATACCTTCTTTTTTTGGAACATACATCATACATCTTTTCAACATCACTTATCATCGTACCACTTTCCTTTCCGCCAGCATAAAAATAGAATCTTGGTAATTCTTTTGCTACCGCATTCTCCGCTTCTGTATAAATAGCTGGGGCAATCCAAAATGATGGGGAGAAAATACCCGCAGCACCAAAAACATCAGGGTATTTTAATATGGCATACTCGCTTATCAATGCCCCCATGCTGCTTCCAGCTATGAAAGTATATTCACGCCCCTTCTTTGTCCTGTATTTGGCATCAATAAATGGTTTTAGGTTATTTACTAAAAAATCTACATATTCCTTGCCCTCCCCTTTTTGGTCGGGTGTGGTAAATCCTCCCTTTGTAGAGAAATCATACGGGCAATATTCATTCAATCGCTTGTCGCCTCCATTATCTATACCCACCACTATACATTCCTGATTTATTCTCTTTTGCAATGTATCCAAGCATTCATCTACGCCCCACTCTCCAGAAGCAGCCGTTTGGTCGTTAAATAGGTTTTGTCCATCCTGCATATAAAGAACGGGATATGTTTTCATACTGGTAGCATAACCTTTAGGCAAATAAACCCAGATCCTCCTTTTTCTGTTTAATTGAGGCATGGAAAAAGCTGTATCCATTATTTTTACCTGTGGGCTGGCACTGTAGCGTTTGGGTCTTTCTGGGTAATCATCTTTCCAGCCCGCAATAGTTATATCCATCGAAATATCGGCAGAAACATCCAATACCCTATCACTTATATCCCGTCCATCTGCCATACATTCCACCTTATCAAAGCTTCCTCTGGTAAACTTAAACGCATAATTGCCTGCCGCCACATCTTTCAAAATAATACTCTTTCGTCCACCGGCAAAGGGTTTTAGTTTGTAGTTTGCATCCTTTGGATTCCAATTATTGAATGTGCCACTTATATATATATCATCGTCTTTCTTGGTTGCAACGCCAGTAACTACCAACCTTACTGAAAACTGGGCAATCAATGGCTTGATACTAACAAGCAACAAACTGAGTAGTATTATCTTTTTCATGGGGTTAAATATACAATATTGAAGCAATAAAAAACCACCATCCAAAAGGAAGGTGGCTATAAATTAACAGATAACGAACACCGAATTAATCCAGTATCTCAACATCTTTTGGGTATTTATTTTTATTAAATTGAAACATATCATCACTCACCGTAGCATTTGTGTTTGTATTGCTAATGGTCAGTTCAATGAGGTTATTGCTTTTATCAAGTATTTTAGCCTTGGTAATAAAACTCTTTACCTTATCAACAAAGATATTAATCTTTTTAACGTTCTTCCTTTTGTCATTTGGGATAAGTTCTATCTGATGAAATTCTCCCATAGAAGAAATCAATTTATAAGTATAATCCTTATCATAAAAATTAGACAACAATATCTGCGGACTCAATGTAGATCCCGCATCATCAACACTAGAAACCGTCACTGTCTTATTGCCATCGTAGTTATATATCTTACTGCCATCGCAAATTATTTCTACCTTACTTTGCTTCATCACATATTTCTGTCCTTTAAGGGAAACCGAACCCACGCGTACCCCATTATTTGTTCCTTTACTAGTGATAGACTTTAATGAAAACGTAGCAGTAATCGCTTTAAAAGTTTTTATCTTGGCACTAACCCCATCCAATATCTTCTTGGCAGCAGGGTCATTTTGGGCATTTAAAGAATTAGTTAACAATGTAATTGTAACAAAAAGAAGTAAGTAGATTCTATTCATGAATTAATAATGAAGCGCAAATATAAGTTAGCATGGTTAAGATATGCCTAATGCGATATGGTTTAACGATTTGATGTAATTAAAAAGGTCATAAATGTGAAGATGAGCAGTAATCATTGTCTGTCATCTCCTGAAATAGCTTGTCAGCAAAATGGACAAAAAATGAGCAGATGGAAGCATCAAAAGTTGGCAATGTATACACGGTCAAGGTTTCAGAAA
>JANYEU010000339.1 GCA_025362915.1 Chitinophagaceae bacterium
GTATCGTTACACTGGCATTCATTATAATTGCCTGTAACATCAATTCCAATATTGGTATTATCATGTACCTTATTGTGGGTAATTGTAATGCCGCTGATGTTCCCGCCAAAAGAAAGCCCCTCGCTAAACCCAGTAATATTATTGTATAGTTGGCAACTGTCCACCACAATATTACTCATTACATTGGCAGCAGTGATTCCTTGGCCATAAGCTATAAAAGGCTGCGAGTTTTTAGAAGAGCTTGGTTTGGTGGCTGCATTTGCTGTCCAGTTGATACCGCGGATAACCAAGTTTTTAAAGGTAATGTTTTGTACAGTGCCGCTACCCGAACAAACCACCTGAATGCCTACAGCATTATTCTTTACCAGGTTCTGAACGATAAGATTACGGAAGATAACATTGCTTTGGTCTGTAATGCCCAGCATCACCAATGGTTGGGCAGTCTGTCCGGCACCATCTATAAATACGGAATCATTCTGATAATTTGTAAACAAAATTGGACTATTCACTGTACCCGAAACATTAAGCGCAAGTTGTTGGTTGTAAGTGCCTCCTTTTATATAAACAGTACTGCCGGCAGTGGCCTTATTAAAAGCACTTTGAATGGTTTTCCATGCGGCAGTAAGCGTAGTGCCGTTATTGGTATCACTGCCATTTTTTCCATCAACAAAATAGGATACCTGTGCCTTTGCTGCAATGGATGATACTGTAAGAAGGGTTGCAATAATTGCAGTAGCATAGCATTGGATAGAATTTTTCATAAGCGGGCAGTTCTATATTTAATTAGTTGCCAAAGATTGGTAACCTGTTTCATGTATCAATCCTGCGCCATCCTGTTGTTGGGTGAGTGGTTGTGTAGGGATAATGATTTTATATAAATTGAATTATTTAAAACCTGACAGGTCTTGGAGACCTGTCAGGTTTCGTAACCCTATTCCTTTACAAAACCAACTCCACTCACCTTACCATCAGTAGTTTGTACCTGCAAATGATATACACCAACAGGCATTTCCGTTAAAGTTAATGTAGGATTACTAGCATCCTTAAACGAAACATTCTTAATTACCCTACCCAAATTATCTATTACCTGCACAGAAATAATATGATTACCACGCACAGTTATCTTTTCTTTACTAGGGTTTGGAAACACGGTTAACCGATTACTGTTTACTATTAACTGTACAAATACCACTTTGCTGTAAGCAAAACTTCCATCCTTATCTATACTCCGCAACCTGTAATAGTTAATGCCATTGGTGGGGTATTTATCTATCAAACCATAGCTATTATCTCCTTTACCCACTGCGGTTTTAGTATTTATATCGCTAAAGGTAATGCCATAAGTACTATGCTGAATAATAAACGATGCCGTGCTTATTTCATTTATTGTTTGCCATTTAAGTAGAACTAGTTCACTGTTTGCTTCTGCTTGCAGATTGATAGCTTTTATCGGCACAGTAGTTTGCACATTAACCGTATCACTGTGCAATGTTAAACCGGGCACAAGAGAATCTGTTACCTGAACATAATAATAGTTGGATAATAATGGTTCATAACTAGAATCCTTACTTATTGTTGCCACCACACCTTTATCATTAAACCATTTATAAGTATTGCTTGCAGGTGTTCCTCCTACAGAAACATGTAGAAAAGTTTCGTCACTACCGCCAAGTAATGTAACAGAATAAAGAGGAATCGGTGCTTGTGGTGCATACACTGCAAAAGGAAACTTAGTGGCTATCAGTTCCATACCATCAAAAGTGAAGTTATTATTAGATAAGAACAATGAAGTCATATTAACAAGATTGCCTAAGGATGCGGGTATGGTGCCACTCAATTGATTGTTGCCTAAACTAAGATATTGTAAACTTTTCAAATTGCCCAAAGAGGCAGGGATAGAACCAGTAAATTGGTTATAACTCAAAGCTATTTGAGTAAGGCTCGTTACATTTCCCAGTTCAGTAGGTTTTGAACCGCTTAATTTATTAATATCCAAGTTAAGCAATGTGAGTCTTTTAAAATTGCCAAAAGAGGTTGGAATAGAGCCTGTAAATTGATTACTACCTAAAGCGAGTCCATTTAGGTTTGGCAATGCACTTATCCATATTGGTAATGTCCCAGTTAATTTGTTGAATCCTAAATTAAGCCATATAAGTTTGGTTAGGTTTGAAAGGGTAGAGGGGATTGTATTGCTTAATTGGTTACTACTTAGATATAGATATTTTACATTACTAAGGTTACCCAATGATGGCGGTATACTGCCAGTTAGTTGATTAAAGTTTAAAAACAACTCTATAACATTTGACAGATTTCCTAAAGATGCAGGAATGGATCCCGTCAATTTATTTTGGCTTAAATCTAGTACTTGCAAACGTCCTGACAAACTACCTAAAGAAGAAGGGATGCTCCCCGTAAGTTTATTTATATTTAAGTTGAGACTTTGAAGTTTGGTTAGGTTACTCAAATCTGACGGGATAGAATTAGTCAATTGATTACTATTTATCCAAAGTACAACAAGGTTGGATAAGTTGCCAATAGATGTCGGGATGATTCCAGCTATATGATTGCTATCTAAAAACAATTCCTGTAAGTTGTTTAGTTGCCCAATAGAAGCAGGAATGCTTCCTGTAAGATTATTAGATGGTAAATGCACCACATTCACCCCGCCACTAATTACATTTACTCCATACCAAGTATTCACAGGCGCACCCGTCAACCAATTGGTATGATTAGTCCAGTTTGCCCCACCAGTACTATCGTATAAATCTACTAATGCAAGGCTATCTTGTGTGTTAACTTGTGCTTTTACTTTTTGAATTGAAAGGCAACAAAGAATAGCAAGCGCTGCTATGGAATATTTTAGGTTTAAATATCTCATAAACGATAATTGATAGGGTTTAAATAAATTGTTTTTACAATAATACTTATTATTGGATGATGAAATAATATGAATTAAGATTTTCATTATTAAAGGATTGGAAAGATTTAATTCCTCATAATCTTACACATCCTTTAATCCTAATAATCCTGATTCAGACAAACCTTCCTAAAACATTGGATTGCTCCTTCTCAAGAAGAAGCTTACAGAATCACAGTAAGGGAAGGCAGCTTATTATTCAATAAGGTTAAATTAATAGCTGCAATTGCACTTTGTCATCTCCTGAAATAGCTTGTCAGCAAAATGGGCAAAAAATGAGCAGATGGAAGCATCAAAAGTTGGCAATGTATACACGGTCAAGGTGTCTGAGAGTTTTGAATCTGCTGGTAAATCAGGGGTTTATGAACCGAGTTTTCGCAGGTGGTTGGTACGTGAATTATCGGAGGGCAGAATGAGCCAGAGTGAGGCTATCAAACGCTTTAATTTTAACCCTGTATCAGGGTTTAAGTTGCTGTCAGATTGGCGTAAGAAGTACGGA
>JANYEU010000363.1 GCA_025362915.1 Chitinophagaceae bacterium
AAACATTTAAAGTCAGGGCAAACGCATATAAATTTATTTTGTTTAAAATATACCAATACCCGCATTTTCACCAGTGCTTAATAAGCCACCTTAAGGAAATCCGGTTTTAGCGCAGCTAAAATTGAGAAAAATCCGAAGGGATATTTTTCTCAAAGGGTTAACCGTAGTGGCGTTGTAAGTACGAAGCCGGCCGGCTTTGAGGCAAAAAGATTAAAATGAATCAATTTATTCAGTCTAGCCATAGTTTTAAAGAAAAACAAATTTTATATGCGTTTACCCTGCATTTAAAGTACTTGTTAGTGGTAAATTGTTACGAATCTACTTTATACTTTGCTTGAGAGTTAAACTTTTTTAACGCTCATTCTTCCTTTATTCTTTTATAGTCGTCTCTTGGGATGGAGGAAGTCACATCTATTTTTTTGTTATCGGCATTCGTCATTTTGTTCTGTTAACTTATAATGGATCAGGTATAAATAAAAACAGCCTCCCAATTGGGAAGCTGCTTTTAGTATGGTTGTGGTTTGCTTGTTTAATTAGAAAATAAACTTTATACCAACCTGACCTTGCCAACGGGAGTTGATAGGATCTACAGTATAATAGTGATTGTTTAACCCATTTGGTTTAACAAAGTTGAAAGTTGGATTGTAGCCAGTAGCCGGTGCACCAACTCCCTTGCCATTTGCATCCTTCACAAACTTCAAGAAGTTTACGGTGTAATTGTTTAGGTTGGTAACAAAAGTTACGTGTCCCCAATCGCTGTTAATCAAATTCAACACATTAATTACGTCTAAACTGATTTGTAAAGCCTTGCTCTTGTCAGATTTACTCAACTTAAATTCGTGCATGATTTTCATATCCAAATCATGGTTCCAAGGTGTACGTAAGCCATTACGTTCTGCATACTGACCACGACGCGTTTTTAAATAATCATCAGATTTGATAAAAGCATCCAAATCAGCCCATTGTTGTGCAGCAGTATAAGTACCATTATCCGCCAAGTTGATGTCAGATTGATTCTTTGGAATGTATGGCAAAGGTGCATTTGAACCATTACCCAATGAAGCTGACTGATAAATAACGCTGTATGGACTACCAGAAGTTCCTGCATAGAAGAATGAAATGGTTGAGGCATTCATCTGATTCCAAACCATGGTTCCTGCTGCTGTTGCAACTATACGATGACGTAAATCGAAGTTAGAAGCAGCCAAAGGAGAATTGCTAGGCGTATTGGAAGGGTTTACGTTGTAGCTACTTTCCCAGGAGTTACGGATACCATTGGTGACGTCCTTACTTTCTCCATAAGTATAACCAACGCTCCAGTTTGTGTTCAAAATATGTTTACCTACTGCTATATTATTGGTTGACTTAGCAATTTGTGCAGTAAGATTGTAACGGTATCCCTGTGTGGTATTGGTCAAGAAATAAACGTTAGAATAAGCAGTATTGTATTTGCCACCCACATAAACTGGTATCTGTGTAGGCCCTGTAGAATAATAAGCAACTGAATCTTTTAGGTTTATCTGCTCATACTTTACATCGTAAACAGTCTTGGTATATAATACATCCAAAGTTAATTTATATCCCTTGCCAAATTTAAAATCGGCAGCAATGCTACTTCTCCAAACGGTAGGCAACTTAAAGTTATTATCGAAAACATCAATTTCACGGGTACTGCTCCTAGATGCTCCGCCATATTTGGTAACTGTATCTTTCAACCCTTTAGGATCGATTGCCAAAGGAACCGTTATTCCAGCCGTAGGACCATTCCAGTCTATATTGCCATAAGTACCGCCATTTAAAGTGTAGGCATATCCATACCAGGCAAAGGGAACGCGACCAGTAAAGATTCCTGTACCACCACGAAGCACAAAACTACCATCGCCCTTAACATCGTAGTTGAAACCAATGCGCGGAGAAACCGTAACACGGGAAGGTAACTGACTTGTTAACTGGCTAAATGGAGTATTTGAATAAGTAGGATTTGCCGAAACATAAGCAGGTGCGCCAGTAGCAGCATTTGTATTAGTCTTATTCAACAAACTGTCCTTATATGGTTGAGATCCTACAAAAGAGTAATCCAATCTAAGGCCAAGTGTTACCTTGAAGTTCTTGGTTACAGATATTTCATCCTGACCGTAAACACTTGTAAGTGCTACAGAAAATGGATTTGGAGGATCGTTCCTCAATTGGTCAATATTGCTGTATTTACCATTGGTAACAAACGCACCACGAATACGGCTTGGGTTATCAGCCAAGAAACTATTTACACCCCTGTTGTACTCCCAACGTCCATTATAAGAATTGATGAAGCCATAGGTAAGGTCATAAAATTCGTTGTGTGTACCTACCGTAAACTTGTTGATACCTTTTGTGAAAGTTAAATTATCGCTCACTTCTATAGTGCTTTGTTTTAGATTATAAACAGAAGCCTCTCTCCAAGTACCTGCTGTGATACGACCGTTATCGATATCTACATATGGAGCAATGGTACCAGGAAAAGTTCTGTATTCATGAACATGTACATAGCTAAGGGTAAGTTGGTTATTTACATCAGCACTAATTTTGCTTTTTAATTCAGCAACCAAATTGGTATTCTTTGTAAATTGGGTAAAGTCATTAGACCCAAACTGAAAGTTTGAAGATGACCTTTCCAAGTTATTCCCTTGCCCGTTGGTATATATAAGGCGCAACATCAAACTATTCTTCTCATTCAAATTAAAATCCAAACGACCAAATAATTTGTCACTCTTCGTAAATATTTTATATGACCCAAGGTAATCACCAGCATCATAACCATACTTATTTTTTAATTGATTGGAAATAGAAGTAACTTCTGTTAAGGTTGCGGCAGCACCAGGATCGCCTATGTTATTAGAACTTGGTTCTTGTCTGTCAGTATGCTCATAATTAAATATAAAGAAAGCCTTGTTTCTGATGATTGGACCACTAATGGTAGCACCAGTTTGGTATTCATGAAAATCTGAACCGATAGATTTTTTCAATCCATCAACGCTTTTACCTACCAAAGCTGCTGTTCTTCCATATCCATAAACTGAACCATGAAAATCATTTCCACCACTCTTGGTAATAGCGTTTACACTACCACCGGTAAAGTTTCCTATCTTAACATCATAAGGAGCTAACTGAACCTGAACTTCCTGAATAACATCAATGCTATAAGGAACGGTACGTGTACCAGCACCGGCAGTACCAGCCTGACCGCCACCACTTGTTCCACCAGCAGAATTACTAAACCCGAAGGCATCATTATTAATGGCACCATCCACCGTTACATTATTGTAACGGAAGTTGCTACCAGCATAAGAGTTATTATTTGATTGAGGCGTTAAACGTGTGTAATCGCTTAAGCTTCTTCCAATGGTAGGAAGTGTGTTCAATTGCTTGATACCGATTGTAGTTCCCCCGCCTACATTTCTTTTGCCTGCACCAGTTACAATTACTTCTTTTAGCTCAGTTGCTCCTGCAGTTTTAAGAGAAGTGGTAAACTCTGGATTACTTCCCAAAGCAAGGTTTACATCATTAAATACTTGTTCTTTAAAGCCTACATAAGATACCTTGATGGTGTAAGGCCCACCTGGTTTAAGGTTTGGGGCATAAAATATACCCTTATTATTTGTTTGTGTAGAAAACACCGCACCTGTTGGTTCGTGTTTGAATGTAACGGTGGCACCTCCTAACAACGCACCTTTGTCGTCTTTTACCCGACCATTTAAGGTTGCCGTTGTCTCTTGCGCAAAACTGGAAACTGAAATGAATACTGCAATTAGTATTTGCAATACAAGAATAAAATTCTTTTTCATTTATTAATCTTTGTTTGATGAGCGGCGAAAATATCAGGCCAATATTAACTTAATGTTACCAAAATGACACTTGTGTTAACATTGCGAAAAGTGAAATTGAGGTAAAATTTGTTTTTGTACAATACCCTCGTCTCTACTAAAAATATTGCATTTTACAGATTGCTAATT
The DNA here is from genome assembly GCA_025362915.1 of Chitinophagaceae bacterium. Taxonomy (GTDB): domain Bacteria; phylum Bacteroidota; class Bacteroidia; order Chitinophagales; family Chitinophagaceae; genus Parasediminibacterium. The sequence continues at coordinate 3,990 of JANYEU010000363.1, forward strand.
ACAATTAACGCATCTTATATAGGCATATTTTTCTCTACCCAAATTATCCACTTCCTCAAAAAAGTTTAGGATTATTTTAAAAACAGCCCCTTTTATGCCAATATTCTTTCAAAAAAGACCGATAGCAAATGGAAAATGGTGTACCCCAAAGCAAAAAAGGTTAACCATTTTGGAGAAATAACATACCATTTTTGAAAAAGGGTGTACCCTTTTGAGAAAATGGTATACCCCTAAAGAAAAATAACATACCATTTTTGAAAATTGGTAGACCATTTTCCCTTTGCCGTATGTTAATTTGGAGAAATAAACACGCATGAATTTAGAGTGGTCTGTTTACTTGGTTACTATTAAACCAAAAACTCAATCCAATTATCTCTATTGGTATTTGTCGTAGCAACTAATTTAATGACTACTTTCAAATAATCTCTTACATAAAATCACTACGAGATAGAGGAAAATCAAACCGGATAAAATCATTTTTTTGATAGTAATTTTTTGATGGAAACAATATGCGAGAACAAAACCAACGGCACAATAAATGAGGGTAGTTAAACAAAAGGGAAATAGGCAATTGCAATATTTGGCTGATTGAACGCAAATTGCTGAAAAGGCGTTGGGGCAGATAACAACGCATAAAACACCACATTTAATAAAAGCCCCAGACAGATAAAGTTCCAGATGAGGATAATGTATTTGTTCAATTGTTTTTTTACAAAGCCGAAATAATAGATAACCAGAGCAGATAATCTTGAAAATATATCGAAATCCCGCCCTTCAAGCGTTATTAATTGCGGTACGACTTTATGGGTGCATAACCAGAAAAGCACCATTTCTACTGGTATTCTAACTACGTGAAGTAATGTTAAAGTCTGTATGTTTATACCACCAATAAATCCTTTTCCCTTTTGTGTAATGGCGAAAAAGATAATAAACAAGATTGGCGGAAGAATCATTAATGGAAGTCTGGGAAATGTAGTGTGTGTTACTATATAAAACCCTGAAAGGCTTACCATGCTTTGTATAAATATCTAAATAGCTGCTAGTAATAAAAACCCCTCTGAGTTGTTGCTTGCCTTATAAAAGATGGCAGCAGAAATTAAAACTGTAATTCCAAAAACCAAGTAGATGTAATAAGGTAACTGTTCCATTTATATAATTTTATAGAATAATATATCTAAGCTGCTAAAGCCTTTAAATACTTATAGTTTATTACTTTTTTTACTATTGCTTTTTCAATTAGGTTAAGAACAATTGGGTTTTTCATAGTTCTCCTGTTAGTTCTAAAACAGTGCTGGTCCAAGTATCCCTGTAAGTGTTTGTCGCTGCATTTATGATGTATACCTCGTAACGTGCCTTTCATGTTCATGATTTGTTGGTGCATTTCCAGGAAGTTG
>JANYEU010000141.1 GCA_025362915.1 Chitinophagaceae bacterium
GAAACGAGCAACGCGTCACGCTTCACGAGCAACGCGTCACGCTTCACGAGCAACGCGTCACGCTTCACGAGCAACGCGTCACGCTTCACAAGGTCGGCGTGAGACGTGACGAGGTAGGCGTAAGACTTCACTTTTTGGTAATAAGGTCAACTTATCCTGTTTATACAACTGGCCCGGAAGGCCGGAAACAATAAGTTGAACCATTTTTTTAATCAATTTTAATTTAAAATCATGATAAATACAGTTCGTTTTTTTAGAAAAGATGTACAAAATAGTTCCTTTTTCGGTTCATCCATAGTATATATAGCTGTACCTGCAACCAAGACCAGGTTGCAGATTACCACTGCCTCAGAAACATTGCTTAGCGGCGATTGGATAGAGTGGGATGACAACTGGACATTGTATGATAATGTAAACACGAATACAACCCCGGTTACACACGAAAAAAACCGTTTGCTGGGTGTGTTGAAGCAAGACTATAAAACCGTTTTTGGAGCGATACCCGATGCATTGCTGACAACTGCCGACAGAGCGGCATTGCGCTTATTTGAGCGTAAACCAGCAAGCCCGGTAGTGGTGGCCAACTATCGCCCTACAATGCTGGAAGAAGAGGTGAGCCATCTGTTGATAAAAATTAGGTTCATCAATTCTAAAACCCCCAGCAGCAGGAGCATGCCCAAAGGGAACAGGGTATTTTTGGAAACCTACGTTGGTGCTGCGGGTATTGCAGATGCGGATTTGGTATTTGGTAATGGGATTGTAATAGGGTCAGCCTTTTACACTTTTCTGTTTAATGATGAAGATGCCACAAAAACCTGTTATTTTAGGGCTTATTATCAAAATACAAAAGGCGACCGCAGCCCGGTAAGCCTTATTTTGAGAATTGTGATTGTGTAGGAAAGAAGTTGATATTCGTAAGTCGAGAGTGAAAAGGGGCAGTGGGGGAAGATAAAACTTCTTGACTGCCTCTTTTTTTGGGTGTATAAATAATTTTAGCACGTATCAAAATCCTATAAGGACTCAAAGCCCTTATAGGATTAGTCAACGAATTGATTATAGAGAAATTATTTATACCCTTTTTTTGACTTACGACTTTTGACTATCACCTTTCGACTCTTAACTCGTAGCCTTACATTTGCAGCTATGTCGGCAGAGAAGATATTGAGCGATTTGAAAAATAAAAAGTACAAACCTGTTTATTGGCTGGAGGGAGAAGAACCTTTCTTTATTGATCAGATAATGAATTATGCAGAGCATAAAATATTGTCGGAAAGTGAGGCAAGCTTTAACCTGACCGTATATTATGGGCGGGATGCCAACTGGGCCGATGTGCTTAATTCGTGTAAGCGATACCCCATGTTTGCAGAGCTGCAAGTGGTTTTGCTGAAAGAAGCCCAGTATATGAAAGACATAGAAAGGCTGGAGAGTTATATAGAAAAGCCGTTAAAATCGACCCTGTTTTTTGTAAGCTACAAAGAGAAGAAAATAGATGGGCGAGGGAAGCTGGCCAAGATACTTAAAACCAATAGCGAACTACTGACCACCAAGAAAATGTACGACAGCCAACTGCCAGAATGGGCGGGGCAAATGATACAATCGCATGGGCTGACTATCAATCAAAAAGCATTGTTATTACTAGTAGATCATATAGGAAATGATTTGAGCAGGATGCAAAATGAAATTGAAAAGCTGGCCATCAACCTTGGGGCAAACAAGGCAATTTCGGAAGATGATATTGAGAAATACATTGGCATTAGCAAGGAGTTCAACGTATTTGAACTACAGGATGCTTTAGCAAAAAAGAACCTGCCAAAAGCCATACGCATCAATGAATATTTTGCCGCAAACCCCAAGGCGGCTCCTATACAAATGGTATTACCTGCCTTATATAATTTTTTCAGCAAGGTTTACATGAGTTTTGGCGCAGGCACTACCGATGAAAAACAAATAGCTACGCTTATTGGGGTAAATCCTTATTTCATGAAAGACTATTCTGCTGCGGCTAAAAATTATGGACAATCCGGCACGGAAAGAATCCTTTTATTGCTACACGAATATAATTTGAGGGGGATAGGAATTAATGATACTGGCACTCCAGATGGCGAATTGATGAAAGAATTGATTGTAAAAATGATGGCGTAAACATCCAGATTAAAGCAAATTATGCCAACTCTGACTCTGATTCCTTGCTGAAATATTGTTTAATAATCAATTCAATATTCAAGTAACTATTTTTTAAATATTGATGTATTGATTTTACATCCACCCATTTTATTTCTGTAATATCCTCATCCGTTTGAGGCACAAATGTTTGGTTGCTTGTAGCTTTCATTGCATACCAATGGCTTTCTTTTACTGCTTGCTGGTGTATGTAACTGTCATAATATTCGTGCTTTGTGATGCCGATTAAGTTGCCAATTTTAACGTCGTTCAAGCCTGTTTCCTCCATTACTTCTCTCACGGCACAGTCTTCTATTGTTTCTCCATCGTCTATTTTTCCTTTGGGCAAATCCCATTTTCCTTGTCTGAAAATCATCAATAATTGATTCTTCTCGTTCCAGACGAGTCCGCCAGCAGCTATTATTATTGGTATACTCATATCACAAAAATAACAAAAATGATTCCAAAAAAATCCATTTGTTAATCTTCATTAAAAAATACGCTTTACTTTCGTGTAATGACGAACAAAAAAGCTGTTGCGGAAAAGCTATTACAAGTAAATGCTGTAAGGTTGAGTCCGGAGAAACCTTTTACTTGGGCAAGTGGTTGGAAAAGCCCTATTTATTGTGATAACAGAAAGGTTTTGTCCTTTCCTTATGTACGAGAATTTATTAAAAGTGAGCTGAGTAATGTTATTTTTTCAGAGTATCCCGATGCAGAATGTTTGGCTGGTGTGGCAACAGCGGGTATAGCATGGGGGGCAATGGTGGCCGACCAATTAAAACTACCGTATGTATATGTACGCCCTAAGCCAAAGGAACATGGGTTGGGTAATCAGATAGAAGGTTCATATTCCACAGGACAGAAAGTAGTGGTGATAGAAGACCTTATTTCTACCGGAAAAAGCAGTTTGCAGGTGGTGGATGTGCTAAGAAAAGCTGGAATGGAAGTTGTAGCGATGGTCTCAATATTCAATTACGGTTTTGGTGTGGCAGCAGAAGCCTTTGCAAAAGCAGAAGTACCTTATATATCTTTGAGTGATTATAAAACATTGATTACTCTAGCTTTGGAAAAAGGAACTATCTCTGCCGAAACAGAACAGATATTGTTAGAATGGAGTAAAGCCCCTGCTGAATGGGGCATCTGAAAAATAGTACAATTATGAAAAAGATTTGCTTATTAATCCTGCTCTCCGCCTTTGTAAGTGTTGCCCCAAAGGCACAGGTAATGTCGCATAAACCAGTGTGGGTAACCATTAAATCAGCCAATTTACATTGCTGGGCATGTAAGGAATTGTTGGACAGGTATTTATTGGTGGAAAATAAATCGAACATGGAAAGCGGTATGATAAACTGGACTTACAACCTGATAAATGGAGAGATAAGGATACAATACCTTCCAGACAGGGTGAATATTGAGGATATACGAACTGCCATGAACAATGCAGGCTTTGATGCAGACACTGCCAAAGCAGAACCAAGTGTTTACAGAACCTTGCCCAAGGCTTGTAAGTTGGCAGAAGATGGCGG
>JANYEU010000401.1 GCA_025362915.1 Chitinophagaceae bacterium
TTGTAAATCTCATCCGCCAAATAATTACCTATTGTATAAGGAATAACAAAGTATCCATCAGCCAAACCTTGCATCAAGGCACTTGCACCCAAACGGTTTGCACCATGATCGCTAAAGTTAGCTTCTCCCAAAGCATAAACACCTTTAATAGATGTTTGTAGTTCGTAATCAACCCATAAACCACCCATTGTATAGTGAACAGCAGGATAGATACGCATCGGTATTTCGTAAGGGTTTTCGCCAGTAATCTTTTGATACATATCAAATAGGTTACCGTATTTTTCCTTCACTACTTCTTTGCCCAGTACAATTATCTCTTCCTTAGAAATATTTTCCAAGCCTTTCTTGCTCACTTCTATCTTACCATAACGTTCAATAGCCGCTGCGTAATCCAAATAAACCGCTTGTTTACTAGTACCTACGCCATAGCCAGCATCGCAACGTTCTTTAGCCGCACGGCTAGCCACGTCTCTCGGTACCAAGTTGCCAAACGCTGGGTATCTTCTTTCCAAATAATAATCTCTTTCTGTTTCTGGTATATCAACTGCTTTTCTAGTATCACCTTGTTTTAATGGCACCCAAATACGACCATCATTACGCAAGCTTTCGCTCATCAAAGTCAATTTACTTTGGTGATCTCCACTTACAGGGATACAAGTAGGGTGAATCTGTGTGAAGCAAGGATTTGCAAATGCAGCTCCTTTTTTGTGTGCTTTCCAAGTAGCTGATACGTTACTGCCCATTGCATTAGTAGATAGATAAAATACATTACCATAACCACCACTGCACAACAATACTGCATTACCAAAATGACGCTCTAGTTTACCAGTAATCAAGTCGCGGGCAATAATACCTTGCGCCTTGCCATCAACCATTACGATCTCCAACATTTCATGACGGGAATACATGGTAACATTTCCCAAAGAAATTTGTCTTTCTAAGCCTTGATAAGCGCCTATCAATAATTGCTGACCCGTTTGACCGGCAGCATAAAATGTACGTTGAACCTGTGTACCACCAAAGCTACGGTTGCTCAACAAACCGCCATATTCCCTTGCAAAAGGAACACCTTGCGCCACACATTGGTCAATAATGTTTCCACTCACTTCACTCAAACGGTGAACGTTGGCTTCCCTTGCACGATAGTCACCACCTTTAATGGTATCGTAAAACAAACGGAAAACGCTATCACCATCATTCTGATAGTTCTTGGCGGCATTGATACCACCCTGAGCCGCAATAGAGTGCGCCCTACGTGGACTATCCTGAAAACAAAATGCCTTTACCTTGTATCCCAACTCACCCAAAGTAGCAGCGGCAGAAGCACCAGCCAAGCCCGTACCTATCACTATCACTTCTAGTTTGCGCTTGTTTGCCGGGTTCACCAACTTACAATGTCCTTTATAGTCTGTCCATTTATCGTCTAAAGAACCAGCCGGGATTTTTGCATCTAACATTGTATCTCTTTATTTAGAATTAAATGATTATTTATAACTAAAACCTAATTTCTCAATTCCCCCCTTGTTACAGGTTACTAGTTGCAAGTTTCAAGTACTGGAAACCTGTAACCTGTAACTATGTGTGATATTATGACAACCAACCGAAATAGAAACTCAATGGCATCATGATAAAAGCCAAAGGCACTATGATGGAAAAGCCCAATCCAAGGCAGCTAAATATTGCATTGTACCTTTTATTATGTACACCAACGGTTCTGAAAGCACTCTGAAAGCCATGTGCCAGATGGTAGCCCAAAGAAAGGCATCCCAATACATAAACAATAACCACCCACAACTCGCTGAACTCCACTTTCATCTTATCGTAAAGGTTTATTTCTTCGCCCAATAAAAACCCTTGGTGCGCACGGTTTGGAAACCAGAAATCCGATAGGTGAATTACCAAGAATATCAAAACAATGGTACCCAGCAAGCCCATACTTCTGCTATACCACTTGCTACCCCTGTTGCCATAATTTATAGCATAGCCAATACCTCTTTTGCTGCGGTTGGAAAGCTCCAGCATCAGCCCTTGAATGATGTGCAGCAGTAATCCTGCAAACAAACCAATTTCCAGAATGCGGGGAACAACATTGTTGCCCATAAAGTGTGCACCTGCATTAAACATTACACCACCATCGTTTGCCCATATACAGGCATTCAAACCAACGTGTACTATTAAAAATAAAATCAGGAAGATTCCGGTAAAACTCATTACCAACTTTTTACCAACTGATGATGTAAAGACTTCTTTCCAGGTCATTGAGCAGAATTTTTTGTTAAGCGGCGGCAAATGTAACGATAGTGCAATAGTTTTTTACCAATCTCGAAGATGTTTATTTTCCGAAAACGGTATCGTAATCTCAAAAAAAACTATTAATTATTACATCGGTCATATATTTATTACAATAATCAATTATTATGGTTCAATGTTGGGCTGATTGTGTAAATTATGCTGCGGAAACATTCGCTTACCATCCTTGCAAAACCAAAAGCTACATACTTGCGGAAGCATCAAGTGAATCCGCGTTTGGATTTATATTCCATACGCAGGCACACACTTTCACAATTAACCCTTTTTACTACATAATTATCCTAATTTTTTTGTATGGCTAAGAAATTGTAAAAGTGTACACCAATCAAACTTAAAAAAATGAATGATACACCTTATTGCCAAGCCTTTAACAAATACACAAAAGCGGTACTCAACTTGGAAAATTATAAGAATTTATCACTGATTGAAAAGAACAAAGGAATTGCAAGCAACTTGACACATTCTGAAATTGATATTTTAATAGATGGTGGCGTGTTAGATTTGGATTTCAAACTATATTACAAACCTTAGTTCCAAAGGCGGCATATATCCGCTTTTTTTTCTGCCCTTGTTTGTATTACCCACTGATGTTCGTACTCTTCACCACATCAATCAATAAAATATTTCAATTAACAACTCCTTTCACAAATATATAGCCTCTATCTTCTCAATTCATACTCCTTCCCCTTCGCACAACCTTCAAAATTTATAAAAAACCAGACTTTCAAAAGGAAAACCTTGGGTTTTAATAAAATAACAGATGTTGTCAATCGGGCAGGCTTATTATTTTATGTAAGAACAGCGGTTCCATGTATAGAAGATGACTTTTAGAATAAAATAACACCCATTCTATACATAGAATAGGACTTTTGAAATAAAATAACACCTATTCTATACGTGTAATAGGTGTTCTGAAATAAAATAACACCCATTCTATGTATGGAATAGGACTTCTGAAATAAAATAACACCGATGCCATGTATAGAATAGGAGTTATTTTATGCAATTTGGAGTTTGTATCTATCAGATTGTGCTATAATGTTGCTATTTTAATATATAACCGGTTATATATTCCTGTTAAAAAGAAAAAATAATTTAATTGGATAATAATTAATAATAAAAGTTGGTAATTGTGCAGAAGTGATACTTTTGATACTTCGAATGATTTTTCGAGCTTATTAGGTTATTCTTAAACAATGACAAAGTTTAGTAATAGCAGGGGATAAACCGGTGATGGTATCACGTTTTTCTTACGCTTAATCTTTTTATTGTTTAAAATTAATATCATGAGTTCTTCAAGAATACTGCCTAAGTCTAATATTAGTCGCCAAAAGGCAATGAATACTGCCAAAACCAAGAAAGACAGTCTGCCATCTGCAAAAAATGCCATGACCCCCACTACAAGTACCAGATTGGATACAGATAATGCCAGTTATAATGCACTGATGGACGCCGTAACGGCTGCCGAACAGGTGCAAAGAGAAGCTGGTGAAGCTGCCGACCCATGGCGTTTGTTGCTTCACGACAATATAGGCAGTTACTTTAAGGGGCTTAACATTGGTATTGTAATAAAAGAAATTCCAAATAGTGCAAGGTCTTTTTACAAGCTACCAATAGGCAACAAAAAATTACCCGTAACCAATACTGATGCACAATTGCTAGATTGGGGGCAAAAAATAATTACTGGCGATGCAAAAAGGGTATTGGACGGCGGTTATGTAATCACCTTGCCTACCATAGCCTCGTTTACCGCTGTGTTTAATAGTACAAAAACAGCCATCACTGCATTTAGTAACGCTAAAACTGCGCTAACAGATGCGCAAACAGCCGTAAACGCAAAGGAAGCCGAGATGAACAGCCTGATATTGCGGATGTGGAATGAGATAGAAACAACCTACAGCGAGCTTGACCCTCCCGCCAAAAGGTCTGCAGCAAGGCAGTGGGGCGTAAAATATTTATTTATCGGAAACCCAGCCATTGTTTCGGGCATTATAACCAACAGCATTACCGGGCTTCCAATGGCACGTGTGACTGTAAAATTGATGGGTTCTAACAATAAGGTGCTAACCGATGACAACGGTTACTTCGAACTAAATACTTCTCTTTATGGTGACCTAGAACTACTTGCCAAAATAACCGGCTACACAGACAACATAACCGATATACTGATGGAAAACGGCGGCACAATGGTGGTTGATGTGATGATGGTGCATAAATAAACTTATAGCAGAGAGTTGAAAGTAGATAGTTGAAAGTTAAGGATGAAAGTAGATAGTTGAGTGTTTTGGATTATATAAAAAAGAGGCAGTTGGGAAGTATTATCTTTCTCACTGCCTCTTTTCTTTTAACTTATTACTATCGGCTTTTGACTTATAACTTTCAACTTTTCTTCCCATTATTTCGTTTTCACTTACTTTTACCTTTGTGCAAGCTATTAAAGCTGATGGATGGCATTTCGACGATAGGAGAAATCTAATCGAAAACTAGCCTGTCAGCCTGGCTTGTCGGAGGCGGGATGAAATGTTTAAAATGTTTGCATTTCGACAAGCTCAATGTTACAATCATCTTTATTTTCTAAGTGAAAAGCAATGTCATAATCATTTAGTAATAATGGGGAGACCGAAGCGATTTGAATTTCAAATTATTACTTACAATTTACTACTTTATGGCTCACGACATATATCTGTTTTATGGCTTACTGTTGCTGGTAGCGTTCCTGTATTCGTCGGTGGGGCATGGTGGTGCAAGCGGCTATCTGGCATTGATGGCTATATTCAGCATTGCCCCAAACGTAATGAAACCAACGGCACTACTGCTAAACCTGTTTGTGTCGGGTACCTCTTTTATACAATTTTATCGGGGCAATCATTTTAAATATAAACTATTTATTCCGTTTGCCATTGCCTCCATACCGATGGCTTTTTTGGGCGGACTGATATTGGTGGATGGAACTATCTATAAGAAGATGCTGGGTGGCTTTTTACTGCTTGCCGCCATCAGGTTCTTGGTGTTTCCTAACTTTAAGGTAACTGAAATAAGGAAATCGAACTTTGCATTGTCGCTATTGATTGGCGGCGTTATTGGGCTATTGTCGGGCATGATTGGCATTGGCGGCGGCATTATCCTTTCTCCAGTTTTGTTATTATTAAAGTGGACCGACCAAAAGCAAACGGCTGCCATAAGTGCTGCTTTCATCTTTGTAAACTCGGTTGCAGGCTTGGCAGGGCAACTTACCAAAGGCATACATTTTAGTGTGGATATGTTCTCGTATGTGGCCGTTGCCTTTGTAGGCGGTATGTTGGGTGCTTATTATGGTGCACACAGGTTTAAACAAACAGTATTGAAGAATGTACTTTCCATCGTTTTATTATTCGCCGCCATTAAACTGCTCAATATATAAATGCAAGTAACCATCATCACATTCGGACAAATAGCGGAACTTTTTTGTGGTAAGATTACATTGGAGAACGTACACGATACGGATTCATTACAGCAAAGATTGGTAGAGCAATATCCAGCATTAGTCAATATTAAATATGCCATAGCAGTTGATAAAAAGCTTGTTTCGGGGAATGTGGCAATTAGTGAAACATCAAGTATAGCATTGCTTCCACCTTTCTCCGGGGGGTAGATATTAAGGAAGGCTTCGCTTTCCTTTGGGGTTAGGTGCTATTTTACCCCTTTAAGGGTTGGGGTTTATTTTTTTCATTCAAATCATTTAATCATCAATAGCAACGATAAAGAACGATACAGCAGACAGATTGCACTGAAGCAGTTTGGTGAATTGGCACAGCAGAAACTATTACAAGCCAAGGTATTGGTGGTGGGTGCTGGTGGATTGGGATGCCCTGCCTTGCAATATTTGGCGGCTGCGGGTGTTGGGAATATTGGTATTGTAGATGATGATAGGGTTTCGCTTTCTAACCTGCACAGGCAGGTATTGTATAGCACAAACGATGTTGACTTGCCCAAAGCGGCAATGGCAGCAGGGGTATTGTTGGTATTAAATCCAACTATTACTGTCAATGCTTTCCCTATTAGATTGGATACCAGTAATGCTTTGGAACTGATAGGGAACTATGATGTGGTAATTGATGGAACAGACAATTTTGCTTCGCGATACCTGATAAATGATGCTTGTGTGCTACTTAAAAAGCCACTTATATATGGAAGCATCTATCAGTTTGAAGGGCAGGTGGCTGTCTTTAATATTGTAGATGAGAATGAGGTTGCATCGGCCAATTACCGTGATTTGTTTCCCCAGCAACCCGATAATAATGAAGTGCCCAATTGCAGTGAAGCAGGTGTTATTGGGGTATTGCCAGGTATTATTGGTACCATGATGGCGAATGAGTGCATTAAATTGATTACGGGCATTGGTAGTTTATTGGTTAATAAACTACTTATCTATAATACCCTGAGCAACCAGATATGCGAGCTGGATATTATGCCTAAAGAAGAAACCATCCAGTTGATACCTGCCAATGAAGAAGCTTTTAAAGCCACACAATATTCTTTTTCTTGCGAAGCAGAACATTCGTTTAAAAATGTAGGTATAAAAGACTTTCTTACGTTGATGCAAGAAGAAGATACCATTGTAATTGATGTACGGGAGATAGGGGAGAAGCCCATCATCACTTCATTCGAACATATAAATATTCCGATGAGTGTATTGAAAGAGCAAGGGCAGCGTATTGGTCAGAAAAATGTTCTTGTCTTTTGTCATGCAGGTATCAGGAGTGTGGATGCGGCGTTGTATTTATCCAACGGAAAGAATAAGGTGTATAATTTGAAGGGGGGAATTGTTAGGTATAATATCAATAAGTAAAAGACTATCACTATTTAATTTCAAAGAGTTCTAACCCAGTGAACGTCATTGCGAGGTACGAAGCAACCTTTTTGCAGGTTAAAATAAGGTTGCTTCGTGCCTCGCAATGACGCGAAGATTATGGAGAAGATCAAGGCGAAATAAGAATAGTGTGAGTCTTTGATATAATAATTAAATGCAAGAGATGACAGATAAGAAACATAAAAACATTTTTGTACAAGGGGCTGTAAGCAGTGCTTTTATTGCGGATAGCATTCAGAAGCACAGTACCAAAACTACCATTGGGGCGCATAGTATTTTTCTAGGGCAAGTACGTAGTGATATCATCAACAATAGAAAAGTGGTGGCAATAGACTATACAACCTACGAAGAGTTGGCTTTGGAGAAGATGCACGAGATAAGGGAGGGAATCTTTGCAAAATACCCGCTTACCTGTATGCACATTTACCATAGTTTAGGTATAGTTGTAGCAGGGGAGATGTGCTTGTTTGTATTTACATCGGCGGTGCATCGCAAGGAGGCAATAGATGCCTGCGAAGAGGTTGTGGAACTGATAAAAAAGGAATTGCCTATATGGGGTAAGGAGATTTTTGAGGATGATACACATCAATGGAAAGAAAACAAATTGTGATTGAATGCTTAACCACAAAGGCCACAAAGAAGAGAACCACAAGGAACACTAGTAATTCACTAAACATAGCCCAAAATCTTTGTGTTTCTTTGTGAAATCCCTTGTGTACCTTGTGGTTAAAGTTCCCATAAATAAAATATTAACTTTTTGGTAATTTATTTAAAAGCCCTTCGATTTAGAACTATTGCTGAATCGCTTACATTTACAGCCAACTATTTTTTACATGACAATGAAGCATATTGCAAGTACACTTTTTTTAATTGGTACATTATTTTCAATTTCTATTGCCCAAACAACTAAGCCAGTTCACAAGCCAGCATCAAAAGAGGTTGCTACTGAAGCCCATCCTACTGAGATAGCATTAACATTGAAGCCTTACAAGAAAACGTATATATATATAGGTAGCTACTACGGAAAGGGCAAGACATTGGTAGATTCTGTGCTGCTGGACGACCAAAGCAAGGGTGTTTTTAAACCTTCAAAGAAATATACCCAAGGGATTTACTTTGTTGTTTCTCCAAAATATGTAATCCTTTTTGAATTCTTGATGGATGAGAAACAACATTTCTCCATAGAGGCTGATACGCTGAAAAGAGAGGACCCAATTATAAAAGGATCGTTTGAAAATGATTTGTTTAAGAAGTATTCCCAGTATTCTGTAGATCAGGGTAAGCTACTTTCTGAGCTTGGCGATAAGTTCAAGACATCAACCACCAAGGCAGATTCTACAAAATATAGGGCGATGGTGATAAAAGAGAATAAGGCATTGGAAAACTACAGGGATAGTATTACAAAAAAGTATCCTAGTTCTTTGCTGGCTACCTTATTAAATACCATGAAGCAGCCAGATTATCCTGCAGTGCCTGTGGTGCACGGAAAAGCAGATTCTTTGTATCCTTATCATTATGTAAAAGATCATTTTTGGGATGATGTAGAGTTTAATGACGACCGTTTGTTGCGTACCCCTTTCTTTGAAAATAAGATTGATAATTATTTTAAGACTTTAGTGGTAAATGATGTGGATAGTATCTTTAATGAGGTTAACTATATGCTACTTTATGCCCGTACAGGCAAAGAGATTTACCCTTATCTGCTTACCAAATTCACTAATAAATACATAAACCCAGAGTATATGGGGCAAGAAAAGGTATTTATAAAAATTTACGAGAACTTTTATGCCAAGGGAGATACCAGCTATTTAAATGCGGCTAGCAGAAAAACAATAACAGAACGGTATTATCAACTGATTGCCAACCTGATTGGTAATCCTGCACCAGTATTGGATTTGACGGATACAACTGGAACAAATATCTCCTTATACAACCTAAAGAGCAAGTTTACTTTTGTAGTTTTCTGGGATCCTACCTGTGGTCACTGTAAGGCAGAGCTTCCTAGAATCGATTCTATTTATAAGGCACGTTGGAAAGGTTTGGGCGTTAGCCTTTACAGTGTGAATGTTAGCAGTGATAAAAATACTGATAACGAGTTGAAGAAGTTTGTAAAGGATCAGAAGCTAGATCATGGTTGGATATTTACACGGCAATCTAAAGAGGCAAGGGATGCGGAACAAGCCGCAGGTCTGCCCAATTACCGACAATTATATGATGTATATAAAACGCCTACATTATATTTATTGGATGATCAAAAGCGGATTATTGCCAAACAACTGAGTATAGAACAGTTTAATGAGGTACTATCTGCAAAGCTTAAAGTAAAATAATATTGATTAAATTGGAGAGGGATGTTTAGTAGTAATTTGCTGGATAAACTTGGTGAAAAGCACAACATTTCTCTTCATTCCAATCCTTTTAATCATAGTTACCGGTTCTATTTATCAATCACTAATTCTTTTATGAAACATTACTTTTCTTTCGTTGGCCTTTTGTTGGTGGCTAACGTAGTTTTTGGTCAAACGTTATTTACTTACGGTAATAAATCAGTCAGCAAGCAAGATTTTTTAACTGCATTCAATAAGAATCCACCTACAAAAGAGGAGCGTAGAAAAGCTTTGGATGAATATCTGGGTTTGTACATTAATTACAAGCTGAAAGTACAGGCAGGATATGACGAAGAATTGAATAAGCAACCTTCTTTTGTGGAAGAAAGCAAGAACTTCAAACGTCAGATAGCTGAAAACGTAATCAATGATGAGGTAGGTATAAAAAACCTCACGCATGAAGCGATGCTACGAAGCATGAAAGATATCCGTGTGGCACAAGTGTTTGTAGAAATACCTAAAAAGGGTGATACACTAAAAGCTTACCAACAGATTATGGCGGCTTATAAGGCATTAATGGCTGGCAAGGCATTTGGAGATGTTGCTGTGGAGTTTTCTAGTGACGATGCCACCAAAAAGACCAAGGGAGATCTGGGATACATGACTGCCTTCACCTATAGTTACCCAATAGAGAATGAGATTTATAAACTAAAACCCGGCACTTACTCCAAGCCATATAAAAGTAGTTTTGGATACCACATCTTTAAAAATGTGAGCGAAAAACCTGCATTTGGAAAGCGGAAGGTAGCCCAGATAATGATAGCAATACCACCAAATGCATCGGAAGAGGTTAAAAAACAATACCTGTCCCATGCTGATAGTATTTATAACCTGATAAAAAGGGGAGAGGCATTTGATAAGATGGCATCTGAATATAGCAATGACTATAAGACTGCCAATAATGGTGGCGAAATAGGCAATATTGGTGTGGGACAATACAATGCCGACTTTGAAAGGCAGGTGTTTGCCCTTCAAAATGTAGGCGATTTAAGCAAACCGTTTGCGTCTGCTTATGGGTACCATATCTTGAAACTGTTGGATAAAACACTTGCACCAAAAGATGCTGATGATGCCGCGGCAGTAGCTGCTACCAAACAATTGGTGGAAAAAGATGAGCGGTTGGCCATCTTTAAAAAGAACCTATTAAACAATAAGTGGCTTCACGTAACAAAGTACAAGCCGTGGGCTTATGATACGGCTGCATTCAGGGCTTATACAGACAGTAATATATTGGGCAAGATAACCAATGGCATAAAGAATATTTCTGATACGGCTGTTTTGTTTTCCTTTGAAAAGAAGAAGATACATGCGGCTGATTGGGCGGTGCATATCACCAAGTTATTGTCTAATCCCGTTGTTGATTACAGTGCAATGATGAAAGATTTTGTTGATCTTTACTGCACACAGTATTATGCTGATAACCTGGAGTTGTATAATGAATCGATGAGGGAACAAACCAAGGAATTTGATGAGGCCAACCTGTTGTTTGCGGCAATGGATAAACATGTTTGGGGCAGGACGGGTACTGATATAGAGGGTCTGAAAGACTATTATAGCAAACATAAGCAAGAATATCAGTGGAATGCAAGTGTTACGGCACTGGTAATAAATACCAAGACAAAAGAACAGGCAGTAGAAGTGGCCAATAAACTAAAACAATCTGTAACGGATTGGCATTCCATTACCACAAACTATGGCGCAGACGTAAATACGGATAGTGGTAGGTTCGAGGTATCGCAATTGCCTTTAAAACAACCAATTGATAATAAGGAAGGCTTTATCAGCCAGCCGGAAAAGAATGCAAATGCGGATGGATATAGCTTTATATACATTATAAAGCCGCACCCTCTAAAGGAGCAACGTAGTTTTGAGGATGCCAAGGGTGCCGTAACAAACGACTATCAGCAGATGCTTGAAAAGGAATGGATAGCCTCGCTAAAAAAGAAGTATCCCATTGTGGTGAAACAGGCTGTTTGGCAAACAATTCAGTAAAGGATTCAGTAAAGGAATTTAAAGAGTAGAAAGTCTAAAGTTAATAGTCAAAATAAAAGAGGCAGTTGGGAGGTTTAACCTCACAACTGCCTCTTTTATTGGCTCAAATGCTAATATATTATCTTCTTGAACTGATTTGTCAATCTAAAAACGCTACCTAACATTTAAGCCCTAAGTAAAATACTATTTAGAGTCCTTATGTATTATAAAACACAATAGATTTGTTCACCAATTCGGAAATACATTTCTAACTAAGAATGAATTGGGCTAACTGTACTTATAAAGATAAAGATGATTGCGATGATGAGAATAAACTATTATAGGTTACTTGTGGTGGTCATACTGATGGTTATTGTTCCAAAAAATGTTTTTTGCGGTGAGTTGCCTTATACTAAATTGAAGGATGGTATTGTGGTACACCTGAAAAATCCTCAACCAAATGCCGCCCACCTTTTACAATTGCAGGTTATTTCAGATAATATCATTCATGTATTGGCTAGTCCATTGGATGCTTTTGTAAATGAAGCTAGCTTGATGGTTGTTGATAGAAAAAAAACTAAGGTTAATTGGGATGTAATGGGAAAAGATAGTCAAGTTATTATCAGCACCAGTAAATTAAATGCTACCGTCAATATCAATACAGGCAATGTGGTGTTTACAGATAAATCTGGGAATGTTATTTTGTCTGAAAAGAAAGTAGGGGGTAAATTATTCAATCCCATAAATGTAGAAGGAAAGAATCTATACGGGATGAAGGCGATTTTTGAAACGAGTGCAAATGAAGGTTTCTATGGCTTGGGACAACACCAGAATGGCGTGATGAATTACAATGGCACGCAGGTAGATTTAACGCAAAACAACACAGAAGTGGCCATACCCTTTCTGGTTTCGGATAAGAACTACGGTATTTTATGGAATAACTATTCCATCACCAAAGTAATAGACAGTAGAGAATATGAACCATTGAATACCTTGAAACTATATGACAAACAAGGAACTGAAGGGTGGTTGACGGCTACTTATTCCTCAAAAAAGAACAACTTTCCTTCCATTATAAAAGCAGAATCTACCATTGATTATGAGTTTATAGAATCTATGAAAAACTTCCCCGCAGGGTTTAAGCCAGAAAGTGGTATAGTAACTTGGGAAGGGTTTATAGAAAGTGCTTTTGATGGAAAACATAGTTTTTTGCTGAAGAATGCAGGCTATATAAAGATGTGGATTGATGATAAATTAGTAGCAGAAAAATGGCGGCAGGCATGGAATCCTGGTACGAGCCTGATAGAAATTTACTTGGAGAAGAACACCAAACATAGCTGTAAGATAGAATGGATTCCTGATGGAGGAGAATCGTACATAGCCTGCAAATGGATGAAACCTTTGGATGGTGATGATAAAAAGGAGTTCTCTTTCAAGTCCGAAGCGGGTAATAACATAGACTATTACTTTGTTTACGGCAACAATATGGATGAAGTAATTGGAGGCTATCGCTCTATAACCGGCAAGGCAACCATGTTGCCCAAATGGGCAATGGGACTTTGGCAAAGCAGGGAGCGTTATAAAACGCAGGATGAGATATTGCAGACGGTAAGCGAGTTTAGAAAGCGAAAAATTCCCTTGGATAACATTGTTTTGGACTGGAATTATTGGGAACAGGACAAATGGGGCAGTCAGCAGTTTGATACAAGCCGCTTTGCAAATGCAGCGGGAATGATAAAAGATCTTCATGAAAAATACCACACCCATTTCATGATTTCCGTATGGCCTAAATTTTATGAAGGCATAGATAACTATAAATACTTCGATGCAAATGGTTGGTTGTACAAAAGAAATATTACCGACAGCCAACGGGTTTGGATTGGTAAGGGATATGTCTCCACTTTTTACGATGCCTTTAATGCAGATGCACGTACCGCTTTTTGGGGGCTGCTGAATAAAAACCTATTTAGCAAAGGCATTGATGCCTGGTGGCTGGACGCAACGGAACCCGACATCAATTCCAACTCAAATATTGACCATAGAAAACAATTGATGACCCCAACTGCCATCGGTCCATCCACACAATATTTTAATGCCTTCCCATTAATGAATTCGAAGGGTGTTTATGAAGGACAAAGGAAAACAAGTCCTAATCAGCGGGTATTTATCCTAACCCGTTCTGCGTATGCGGGCTTGCAACATTATGCCGCCGCTACTTGGAGTGGCGATATTGCTTCCCGCTGGGAAGATTTTAAGAACCAGATACCTGCCGGGCTTAATTTTTCTCTCTCAGGGCTACCATATTGGACAACAGATATTGGTGGTTTTGCTGTAGAAAGGCGTTACGAACATGCAAAAGGTAAGGATTTGGACGAATGGCGCGAATTGTCTACCAGATGGTATCAGTATGGCAGTTTTTGCCCGTTGTTCCGTGTGCATGGACAGCTTCCGCATCGCGAAATTTACAATATCGCCCCAGAAGGCACACCTACTTACGAGAGCATGCTTTATTATGACAAGCTTCGGTATCGCCTGATGCCTTATATCTATTCGCTGGCTGGGCAAACCTATCACGACAACTATACCATCATGCGTGGGCTGGTGATGGATTTTGGTAAAGACCCACAAGTAAAGAATATTGGCAACCAGTTCATGTTTGGGCCATCAATATTGGTTAATCCAGTTACCGATTTTGGTGCTGTCACCAAGGATTTGTATTTGCCAAACACAACGGGTTGGTACGATTTCTATACTGGCGAATACTATGCTGGCGGACAAAACATTAAGGCCGATGCGCCGCTAACCAAGATACCTCTATATGTAAAAGAGGGGTCGATCATTTCTTTTGGTCCTGCCATACAATATACCGGGGAGAAGGCTGCCGACAGCATCACACTGTATGTGTATATAGGCAAGGACGCTTCTTTTACTTTATATGAAGATGAAGGGATAAATTATAATTATGAAATTGGCAAATTTGCCAACATTACATTCAACTATTCGGAAGCGAATAAAGTACTGACCATAGAAGCAAGAAAAGGAAGCTTTGAAGGAATGCTGACTGCTAGGGTATTTAATGTGATATGGGTAAATAAAGATGCACCTATTGGATTTGATGTAAATAACAAACCCAATATTTCTGTGGTATATGATGGGAGTAAACTATCCATGAGTATAAAATAAAAGGATGTGGTAAAAAGATTTAGGGATGGCATATCAAAAAAAAAGATAGGCACACCGAACGTTCGGGATGGCATTCCAAAAAATGGATTAGCGTGCCGAACGTTCGGGATGGCATTCCATAAAAAAAGATAGGCATACCGAACGTTCGGGATGGCATTCCATAAAAAAAGATAGGCACACCGAACATTCGGGATGGCATTCCATAAAAAAAGATAGGCACACCGAACGTTCGGGATGGCATTCCATAAAAAAAGATAGGCACACCGAACGTTCGGGATGGCGTTCCACAAAAAAAGATAGGCACACCGAAGCTTTGGGATGGTATTCCAAAAAATAAGGTAGGCACAATGAAGTTTGGGGAAAGCATCATTAAAAAACGAATACTCATAAAGAAGATTATTTATTCTTATCAATAAAAAAATATGACCATCATTTTAATAATTATAGGCGTTGTAATATTGGCGGGTGTGGCTAAATATTCTGTTTATGTATCAATCAAAAATTGGAAATTAGGTGCTATTTTTTTATCCCTTTATAGTTTAATTAGTATCAACATTACCGCCCAATCTTATAAATGGGGCAGTGTGGCAATGGGCGGCGGCGGTTTTGTAAGTGGATTATTGACCAGTAAGTCTGAACAGAACTTACTATATGCCCGAACCGATGTGGGCGGTGCCTACCGTTGGGATGCCACTAATGCCAGCTGGATTTCGCTATTGGATTGGTGTTCCACCAGTCAGACTGGGTATCAGGGTGTATTATCTTTTGCCATCGATCCCAAGGCTACCAATAAACTCTATTTGTTGGTAGGCACCAGCTATTTTAACAACGGCGCAACGGCCATCCTGCGTTCTTCAGATTATGGTAAAACATTCTCCATCAGTGATGTCTCCAAACAGTTTAAGGTAAGCGGTAATTCTATGGGGCGCAATAATGGCGAGCGTTTGCAGGTAGATCCCTACAATGGAAATATCCTTTATTGTGGCTCGCAAGCCAATGGCTTGTTTAAGAGTACCGATGCGGGTATTAGTTGGGCGCAGGTTACTTCTTTGGGTAACGTAGGCACGCCAAATGGCAATGGAATTAATTGTTTAATAGTAGATTCTACTGATGGAATAAAGGATACGGCAAGTAAAACCCTCTACGTTTTTAAATCTGATACGGGTACTAATTTCTACCGAAGTGATGATGCCGGCAATAGTTTTAATGCTATACCCAATGCACCAACCTCATTGATGCCGCAGCGGGCTGTGCTTGCAAAAGACCATAATTTATACATTACGTATGCCGATAAGGAAGGGCCTTACAACGCAACCACCGGGCAAATATGGAAGTACAATACGCTTACAGGCAGTTGGACGAACGTTACGCCCTCAGGAATCAAGTTGCCTTTCAGTGGCATAAGCGTTGACCCTAACAATCCTTTAAAATTGATTGCCTCTACCATCAATGTTTACCAACGCCAGTATAGCAGTGTTTATGGCGATAAATTTTATCTTTCTACTGATGGAGGAACTACTTGGCGAGACCTCATTGGCAGCGGCATAAAGATGAATGCCAATGGATGCGCTTGGTTTGGTACGGCCTCCATTCATTGGGCTGCCAGTATCGAGTTCAATCCTTTCAATACCGATAAGGCGTGGGTTTGTTCTGGCAATGGAGTGTTCTATTGCAACAGTATCAGTGCCGCAACCAACACTTGGAACTTTGGTGCAAAAGGCATTGAGGAAACTGTTCCGCTGGATATGGTGAGTATTCCCGGTGGGCCATTGATGACGGTGGTTGGCGACTATGATGGATTTAAAACCATCGACCCATCCGTTTATGGCACCCGTTTTAGTCCGGCAGTGGGCAGCAATTCGGCCATTGCTTATGCCTCCTTAAACCCTCAAAAGTTGGTTAGGGTGGGTAGTAGTATGTTCTATAGTATTAATCAAGGCATTAATTGGACAAAATGTACCAATACAAAAGGAACGGGAGGCAATGTGGCTCTTTCTGCCGATGGAAATTTAATTTTGTATTGCAAAGATAATATTTCCAACACCTACTGGTCAAAAGACAACGGCAATAGCTGGTATGATTGCTTTGGAATTGGAGCTTCTACTCCGGTTGCTGACCCTGTAAACCCCAACCGATTTTATAGTTATAATAATAAGGACGGCAATATGTACACGAGTATAGATGGCGGTGCAAACTTTACGGTTTCGGGCAGACCCGGCAAAGGAGGTTCAAGCTTAATCAGGACTGCCCCCGATAAGAATGGGCATTTATGGATGGCAATGAATGATGGCGGTCTGATATATTCTGTAGATTCTGGGGCTACCTATACCAAGATTTCACACGTTACTAATTGTGCAGCAGTTGGATTGGGCAAAGCCGATTCATTGGCAAATTATTATACGCTGTATATATGGGGAACCGTGAATGGTGTTTCTGGTGTTTATCGTTCAATCAATTTTGGTAGTTCTTGGGTAAAAATAAATAACAACGAAAATGGTGGTATTGGTAATGGGCATTTTATTAATGGTGACTTCAATGTATTTGGTCGTGTATATCAAAGTACCGTTGGTAGGGGAGTTGCCTATGGCGAAATACTTGCAGCATTGCCGGTGAAACTCATTTCTTTTTCTGGTACGATAGATAAGAATAACCAAGCATTTCTTCATTGGATCACCAGTTTTGAGATAAATAGTAAATCTTTTATAATAGAAAAGAGTAGTGATGCCATTTCATTTATAGAAGTTGGCAATGTATTGAGTAAGGCTACTCGTGGAAGCAATGAAGGACAGTCAATTTATGACTTTATTGATAAGGAAAAAGTGAATGGCACTGTTTATTATCGGCTAAAACAAGTGGATAAGGACGGAAAAGTTTCATATAGTCAGGTAATAAAATTGGTTGCAAATAAGGGCGTTATAAACTTGGTCAATGTTTACCCAAATCTGATTGGTACATCAAATAATGTCAATGTTCATATAGAGGTAACCGACTCCCAAAAGGTTGATGTTCGTGTGGTAGATATGTCTGGTAAAGTATATTATTCAAGCTTAGATACCTTTCTTTCTGCTGGCAAAAATGATTGTATTATTAAATTTAAAACAACATTACCAAAGGGAGTTTATATGGTAGAAGTCTTATCAAATGAAAAGAAAGAGGCGATAGGCAGCAGTAGGTTTGTTGTTCAATAATACCCAATTAAAGATTAATTTAAAATGATGAATAAAATGAAACATATTTTAATGGCAATCCTTATGGGGAGCATGTTATCTACTTTAAATGCACAGCAAACTATTGTGCAATATCTCTCGGGTACGGATAAAGACCATACCATCAACTGGAACTTTATGTGTACTGGAGGAAGAAATAGTGGTAGTTGGACTACCATCCCTGTTCCTTCCAATTGGGAGATGCAAGGCTTTGGCAATTATGTTTATTCCAAGGATGGTAAAGATCCGGAGCAAGGGATGTGAATCATCCGAGTATTGTGCTTTGGGATAATGGAAATGAAGGTGGTTTCAATAGGGCTTTGGATAATGACTACCAACTATACGATCCAAAAAAGCGTTGGGTTATCCATCCTTGGGAAAAGTTTAATGGTACCAATACCAAGCATTATCCTGATTTTAAATACATACAAAACGAAGTTGCCAACGGAACAGAAGTATTTTTTCCTACGGAATTTATGCACGGGTTGTTTGATGGTAGTTATGGTGCCGCATTGGAAGATTTTTGGAATGAGATGATGAAGAGCCCTCGTGCCGCTGGTGGCTTTTTATGGAGCTTTCATGATGAGGGCATCGTACGAAGTGATAAGAATAATGAGATAGATGTGGCGGGCAACCAAGCCCCAGATGGCATCTTGGGACCTCATCGGGAGAAGGAGGGAAGCTTTTATACCATCAAACAGATATGGAGTCCGATACAGATTGCTACCAAGGAATTGCCTGCAAACTTTGATGGTAAGCTACCCATCGAAAACAAATACCTCTATACCAATCTTGATAAATGCACCTTTAAATGGGAATTGGTAAAGTTTCCAAAGGCAAGTGAAGCCAAAGCGGGCAATACCATTCTTTCCAAAGGAAATGCCTTGCCACTTTCCTTATTGCCCAATGAAAAAGGTGTCTTGAACCTTAATTGTGGTAATGCTCGGGGCAATGCGGATGCATTGTATCTAACCTCTTTTGATGCAACTGGTAAGGAAGTGGTTAAGTGGAGTTGGGCAATTCATTCACCAGCCTTTATTGTTGAGCAAACAAAGGATATAAAAGCTTTTTATAAACTGCCTTACCCTGCAGCCATTCTTTTCAACAAGTTCATCATGTAGCAACGGGTCAATGCGGCACATGAGTTCATTACCACTCACACTGATGCACATTTTATCATCCACCATAAACGTTATGCCACGGAACATCTTTTTCTCTTCCACTTTTGGTATGTCCAAAAGTGCTTCTCTCATCCTATCCGCAATAATTTCGTTATAAGCCATCTGTTTGAGTTAGTATTTGTCTTCCAATTATACCGAGTGTTTCGTTGTTGGCCAAGGTTGGGAGCACTTGTAATGTTCTGTAAACTTATCAAACAAATAGCCAACAGCATCAGTTTTATTACTTCGGCGGTTATCCATGCGGAAGTTGTTACTACCCTTTTGCTTTAAAAACTCTTTTATCTGGTTGTTTATCTGTTCCATTCCTTTAATGGAAGGATGGCCCCCTTTTTTATCAATATTGTGTAGCGTAATGCAGTCTATATGGTAATACTTGCAAATAGTTAGTACAGATTCGTTGATGGATTCTTTCAGCGAATCATTCAACAGAAAATAGATTTGGGTATTGTGGTAATTGGTGGTCATACTATCCAGCATACAAGCCATTGCCGGACGGAACTGGTACAAATCTTCCTTCGTCCAATCAGCGTATTTGTAATTGCCAATGGGTGCGCCTGCCCAACTATCGTTTGTAGCACCGAATATAAATATGATATTGGGCTTACCAAGTTGCTTCATTCGCGCAATGAAAGACCGATTGGTATAATCTTCCTTGCGGTAGCCGGTATTACAGATGGTGGAACCCGAAAAAGAATTGTTTACACAAAGCTGATAATTATTATCCTGTATAAACTTATACCACCAAGTTTGCTCAACGGAGGTTACATCGGTTTTGTGCTGCGGAGTGGTAAAGTACCATACAAAGTTGGTATCTGGCTGTAAGTATCCTTGAAAGGTAGAATAAGAGTCGCCCAATATGGACACCAGTTTGCGTTCCTGCGCAAAACAAATGCTACCATAAACCATAACCAGCAGCAGTAGTGTTGAAGCTTTTTTCATATAAAAAGTTTAATCGTATGATTGATAGATGCAGAGCGAATTTGCTGCGGTAAATGTAGAGAAATAAATGACACCTGATAGGATACATTCAATGTAAAGATGAGATTTAAAAGGATTATATGTCATAAGGATTAATCAATTGCAAATCATTGATATTTTTTAAAGTCGCCCATGTTGCGGCTAATCAATATAAGTTTATAAACTAATGCCGTTGCGGCTATAATTGCATCTGGGGTCTTTATCTTGTGCTGTTGTCTTAGTTTTATTGTTGCTTCAATAACAGCTTCGTTTAAAATGTATTGTTTTGTATTGCCAATAAAAGAATGAAGCCTAAGTAACTGTTGTGGCGTGGCATTGTACCAACCCAAAATCTCTATACGGGTAATGGTTGAGATAGAAGGTATAATATTATCCATGAAATTTGTTCCCACTGGTGGCAATAAATTACCAAGGTAGTCAATCACTGCATTGCTATCTATTAAATATTGTCCCATTCCTCTCTGCTTTGTGCAATATGTTGTTGCAGTTCTTTTGCTTCTTTCGCACTAAGTAGTCCTTTGTAGGCAGCCATTGTATTGGCTTTTGGTTTTTCTTCTTCCAGTTCATCAAGGGTATATACCAATACCTCCACTGGCTTACCAATATATTCTGGCGGTATTGCAATGATGATATTGCTATCCTGTGGCGTTATATAATTTCTTATCATGATGTCCTGTTTATCTATGCGAACTTAGACTATTTAATTTTGATTTGCCTATTTTAAATCTTAGCAAAGCCACAAGTGAAACACTTGCGGTAGCAGGGAGTCCGTGCAAAACCCTGATTTGGCTTGCGGCAGCGAGTAAAATGTAGGAGAGGGTAGTAGGAACTGGATACAAGTAAAAAATTAGAAGAGTGAGTTAATAATGATAAGATATTTTATGATCAAGATTTTTAGATTCTGGTTTAATAATTTTTACTTTATTTGTAACAAATAATGTTGTCAAATGAAACTAAATATTAAAACCCTATTGCTTGAGACTTTTATTGTATTGCCATTCATTCTTTTTGCCCAAGCTAGTAATACCCAGACTGTAAGAGTAGGATCCATTTATGGTGATAAGAAATTTTCCAACAGTAAAATGACTCCCGAAGCCTTAGAAGCTGATAAGTATGTGCAAAAAGGAAGGAATTGTAGGGATTTAAAGCATTATGACTCAGCCATATTCTATTTTCAGAAAGCATTGGAGCTAACACCAAAAGATGGTATTACGTATTACAGGAAAGCATATGTGGAACAGCAGTTATATTATTATAAAGATGCCTTGGCTGATTATAATTCTGCATTAAAATATGCGCCATATCAAGCAAATCTTTTTTTTAACAGGGCTTTCGTCAATATTAAATTAAAAAATTACCAAGCATCAATTGATGACTATACCGTTGAAATTAATAAATGGTCTAGGTATACAAATGCTTATATAAACAGGGCAATTGCAAAACGTAGCATGGGGAGATTTAAAGAGTCTATTGATGAATATGATACAGTTTTAGGCATTTGGCCAAATTCTACATTGGCATTAAGCAATAGAGCTTGGGTAAACCTTTATTTGGGAGATACCGTTAGTGGTATGGCAGGGTTAAATAGACTGTTTTCTATAAATCCAAATTTTAAAAGAGGGCTTGATAATAAAATATTTGCTATATACAACAATGCTAATTATGAAGAATGTATTACAGAAGCAGACAATATTATTGCCAAATTCAATGAATTACAACGAAATTATTTTACCAGAGGAAAGGCAAAGTATAATTTGCATAGATATACAGAAGCAATAGCAGATTACAATAAAACATTGGAAGAATTTCAAAATGATCCTGCTCGATTGGATGGTGACCATGAAAAAACACCTATTTAAGCCAATACCGCAAAAGCAGAATCGGAAATTGCCCTAGGAATGCTAGATTCCGCCATAGCCAATTGCTCAATAGCCATTAAGTTAGATTCTAGTTATAAGCAGGCTTTTAATACCCGTGGACTTGCGTATTATTTAAAGGGGCAATATAAAAAGGCAGTACAAGATTATGATGCTGCAATAGGAGTTAATGATGAGGACAGTTCTTTATATCAGCCTGTTTACCTATACAGGGATGAGGCAATAAATGCTAAAAAGACTCCTTTAATTTATGTAAAATGGTTATCCCCAAGAGATGATATAAATAACACCTACAAAGGGACGCTTTTTGTAGCAGGTCAAAAGGAAATGAATTTGAAGTTAAGGATTAGTTCTGCAATGCCATTATCTCTAGATAAGATTCATTTGTACCAGAATGGCCAAATAGTAGATGCTGGTACTGTAAAGATAACCATGAAATCTATTAATACATTCAAGGTGAATTACGAATATGAACTGAATACACTTGTTACATTACCCCCCTATATCTGTACGTTTAAGGTAGGATATGAAAATAATTATTCGCAGATACTCACCATTTCACAAGATAAATACCCTTCTTCAAATTTATCAGATAAAACATATTACTCCTGGACTGGGTTTCCTGATTAAATATTAGGGTACTTTCTGATTTGACGTGGGCCAGCTGGGATATTTTTTATTATGAAGTAACGGGATTATAAGGTAATGGATTTAAGCGTATTCCAGTTGCAAACTGGTTCAACTGGTACACACAAGTCATCCTTCGGAAGACTTGCGCGAGAGGGTTATTTAAGCATCTCTTGCTCATCCATATAATAGCCGATATCTTTTCTATCTAATGATCCAATTGTGAGGGTATAACTTTTTTTATCAATATTAATAATTATAGCTCTAGGCTTACCATCAAAAAAAAGAGTATCTCCTTTAATCATATAACCCATAGATTGTTTGAAATTTATGAAGTCCGTGACTCTATAACCTTTGTCATAAGACCATCCAGTTGATTTTAAATAATCTAAATCAATACTACTTTTGCAAGCATAAAAAATAATAATACTAAAAAAAACAACAACTATTTTCATTCTTTAAGATTTTCACCTAATTACAATTTTCATTTGCTTCCACTATTTTACAGTAGAAGTAGGTTTTTTGTCACCTGATTGGTAACCTCCAACTTTACCTCTTCCATTAATACTTTCACTCATTGGTAAGGCTATACCACTTGAAAAAACATTATTACAGAGTCTAACTCCTCCAACCAAATATGTTCTTGAAAAAAGAGTATTTCCACTTTCTGTTTTACCTAAAATAAAATCGTTGTTACCCCGCTAGTCCACGCCAAATTTGCTACCATCTTCGCTGCTACCGCATCGCCTTTGGTCTGGTCTTCGCTACAATCATTTATTTGCAAAGAACGTAGCGAATGCACACGCGAAACGCATGCGCTAGCCCTTGTAGATATTAGCGATTGACGTGCACTAGCTGGGAAACAAAAGCTTAAAGAAAGTACTAAAGCCGAATTTGTTCCGTTCCCAGCCATATTTGCAATATTGATATTTTGTACAAGCTTATTTGATAGTTCATTTATTTAATAATGAGGGTAATTACCCTTTTTTATTTAAAAATACAAGAATAAGTTCATATATTTGTGGGCAATTCCTCTTTTATGTCGAACTTTAGTATTGATAATTTATTAAAATCTGTCTTTCAAGACGAGTCTAAAGTATTAGATTTGAGGCAGTTATTTGAGGATAAACTTCTTGAATACGATATAAGTAAAACGAAGGCTCTAAATATTCTTAGTATCGACAAGGATGTTTTTGAT
>JANYEU010000412.1 GCA_025362915.1 Chitinophagaceae bacterium
TTCCTCCTTGCTATACACATAGCCGGTAGGATTATTGGGATTGCAGATAACAATTCCCTTGGTTCGTGCCGTAATTTTCTTTTCTATTTCTTCTACAGGCGGCAAGGCAAACCCAGTAGAGATATCCGAGGTAATGGTTACCACTTCCACCCCTGCCTCTGCTGCAAAACCATGATAGTTTGCATAGAAAGGTTCGGGTATTATCACCTCATCACCGGGATCGAAGCATGCCATAAAAGCAAACAACAAGGCTTCGCTACCACCTGTGGTAATGAGTATCTCCTTATAATCCAAGTCCACACCAATGCCTTTATAATACCCTACCAGTTTCCTGCGATAACTTTCATTACCCCCACTATGACCGTAATCAAGTATCTTAAAGTCGCTATGACGCACAGCATCGAGCATCAATTGGGGCGTTTCAATATCCGGCTGACCAATATTCAAATGATATACCTTGATACCTTTTTCTACAGCAGCTTCTGCATAAGGAACAAGCTTTCTAATGGGGGATGGGGGCATCTCCTGCCCACGCTTACTTATCTGTAACATAATCTTCTTTAGAAGAAGTTATGAGTTATTAGTTATAAGTTATGAGTGATTTAAGCAACTCATAACTCATAACTAATAACTCATAACTATCTTAGTCTATCTGCGCTTTTTAGTAATTGTTGGTCTTTCCAGATGCCCCTAATGGCAAGCAATAAAAATATAGGCACAAGGAAAGTAAAACTGGATGTGATTGAGTATTGTCCTTCTACAAAAGATCTCGTCTCGGAGATGTAGATCATGATATTTATGATAGCCACAAGGGCGGTTACGCCCGAAACGAGCATTTGTCTCTTTCTGTCTTTGAACAAAAAGATGGCAATCAAACAGGCAGCCAAAATGAACCCTACCAATACAGTCAACATCATA
The DNA here is from genome assembly GCA_025362915.1 of Chitinophagaceae bacterium. Classification (GTDB taxonomy): domain Bacteria; phylum Bacteroidota; class Bacteroidia; order Chitinophagales; family Chitinophagaceae; genus Parasediminibacterium. Next base: position 919 of record JANYEU010000412.1, read on the forward strand.
TCGCTTTGGGCATTTAGTTGCATAAAAATCTTTGCCTTTGTAATGGCGTCAAGCTTATTTCCTGTATAAAAAGAAAACTTTACGGTAAGAACCGTACAAATGGAAGCCAACAAAAGCCATATTGATTGGATGCGCTGTATCATAATTATTCAATTGATAATTGATAGAGGATAATTAACACAGTACACGTAAATTATCCTCTATCAATTTATTTAAAGTTCCGGGTATAATATAAATTGACCCATAAATTCATTCACCTGTTTCTTCACGGTTGCTATTTCTGTTTCGCTGTCTGCATTCAATAGCACCCTGTCTATGGCGTTTACCACAAATTGCATGTCGCTTTCCACCATTCCTCTGGTTGTTACGGCTGCAACTCCAAACCGGATACCACTGGTGATGAATGCACTCTTATCATCAAAAGGAACCATGTTTTTATTGGCAGTAATATCTGCTTTTACCAATGCTTGTTCTGCTTTCTTACCACTGATATTCTTATTTCTCAAATCGATAAGCATCAGATGATTATCCGTACCGCCACTGATGATGTTGTATTCCTTATCCATAAATGCCTTCGCCATAGCTTGTGCATTTTTTTGAACCTGTTGCTGATAAACCATGAATTCATCGGTCAATATCTCTCCAAAGGCAATTGCCTTGGCAGCTATCACGTGTTGTAACGGACCACCTTGTGTGCCCGGAAAAACAGCAAGGTCTATCAGGTTGCTCATCATTCGCACATTCCCTTTGTTATCTTTCAATCCAAATGGGTTTTCAAAATCCTTCCCCAGCATGATAACACCGCCACGGGGGCCACGTAATGTTTTGTGTGTAGTAGAACTAACAACATGGCAATGTTCGAAGGGGCTGTTCAACAATCCCTTCGCTATCAAACCTGCAGGATGTGCAATATCGGCCCAAACCAATGCACCAACCTCATCGGCTACTGCACGAATTCTCTTGTAGTCCCAATCGCGGCTATAGGCACTTGCACCACAGATTATCAATTTTGGTTTCAATGTGCGCGCTTGGCTTTCAAGCATTTCATAATCCACCAAACCAGTTTCCTTTACCACACCATAAAAGTGGGCGTTGTAAAGTTTACCGCTATAATTTACCGGGCTACCATGTGTAAGATGTCCGCCCATGCTCAAATCCAATCCCAAGGTAATATCTCCTGGTTGCAACACCGCCAATGCGATTGCGGCATTTGCCTGTGCGCCACTATGCGGCTGCACATTGGCATATTCTACATTAAATATCTGTTTCAAACGGTCGATGGCCAGTTGTTCTGTCTGATCCACTATTTCGCAACCGGCATAATAACGGCGGCCAGGGTATCCTTCGGCATATTTATTAGTCATCACGCCACCCATTGCCTGCATCACCTGCAATGAGGTAAAATTCTCACTGGCAATCAATTCTATTCCGTGACGTTGACGCTCCAACTCCTGATGTATCAGGTCGAAAACCAAAGTATCTCTCTGCATTTACTTATTTTTTATGAGGATATGAACCCTCTTTTAAAATTGAGGTGCAAAAATAACAGTTGCAGGTGAGTAGGCAATAAAATTTAATTTTAGAGTCTGTTTTGTATTAAACAATATCCCATCTTTGAACGGTAAGATACTAGTTAAGCTTGGATAGGTTGGTTTAATAGCCAATGTTTAAAAGATTTACTTCATGTAACGGGTTATAAAAC
>JANYEU010000415.1 GCA_025362915.1 Chitinophagaceae bacterium
GGATTCCTAGATAGATTCGATTCACTTTTAGTGGCTACACCTGTTGCTTGGTTGCTGTTAAAATTGTTTGTATTGTAAGCAAATATCTAACTTAGAATACTCGCTCCTTTGCTTCCTTAAGGTGAAGCGCTTTTGCTTAAATTCTTTGTGTTCTTTGCGTAATAACTTTGTGCCCTTTGCGGTTAGTCTTTTCTTACAACTACTTGTAGGTAATCCCCACTTGTGATTAATAAAATACTAATCATCCTGCACACTTAATTACTTTGCAGCCATGCAGCAATACCATACACTTTTAAGGCATATAATAGATAGCGGCTCGCAAAAGACTGACCGTACCGGCACAGGCACCATTTCTTGCTTCGGCTATCAGATGCGGTTTAACTTACAGGAGGGTTTTCCGATGGTTACTACCAAGAAGTTACACCTTAAAAGCATTATCTATGAATTACTTTGGTTTTTGAAGGGAAGCACAAACATTGCTTACCTAAAAGAAAATGGTGTAGGTATTTGGGATGAATGGGCGGATGAGAACGGCGACCTTGGCCCCGTATATGGCAAGCAATGGAGAAGCTGGCAAGGAGCAGATGGAAAGGTGATAGACCAGATAAGTGATGTGATTGATCAGATAAAGAAAACGCCTGATAGTCGCCGGTTGATTGTCAGCGCATGGAATGTGGCAGACTTACCCGAGATGGCATTAATGCCTTGCCATACCTTGTTTCAGTTTTATGTGGCAGATGGCAAATTGAGTTGCCAGTTATACCAACGCAGTGCCGATGTTTTTCTAGGCGTTCCTTTTAACATTGCTTCTTATGCATTGCTCACCATGATGGTGGCAGAGGTTTGTGGATTGGAATACGGCGACTTTGTACACAGCTTTGGGGATGTACATCTGTATAACAACCATATAGAACAGGCTAACTTGCAATTGAGCCGCGAACCTTTTCCATTACCCACCATGCGGATAAATCCCGACATTAAGGACATATTCAACTTTACGTACGCCGACTTTACATTAGAAAACTATCTGTGTCATCCAGGGATTAAAGCCAAGGTAGCAGTTTAAGAATAGTCGAAAGTTGATAGTCAAAAGTCGAAAGGCATTGATACATTCTACTTTTTACTTTTGACTCTTGGCTTTCAACTATCGACTTTAAACTAAAAAATATGATTATCTCCCACATAGTTGCAGCATCTACAAATAATGTAATTGGAAAAGACTTTAGCTTGCTTTGGACTTTACCCAATGACATGAAACTCTTTAAAAACAAGACATGGGCATTACCCGTTGTCATGGGCAGAAAAACTTTCTATAGTCTAGGCAATAAACCATTGAATGGACGGCTCAACATTATTATCACCCGCCAAACTGATTTCGAGGCAGAAGGCATCACCGCAGTCCCAGATATTGAAGCAGCTATTGCACTTTGCCAAAAAGAAGATTATAATGAGGTAATGATTATTGGTGGCGGAGAGATTTACAAACAGACACTGCCCATTGCCAATAAGATATACCTCACACGGGTACATACCATTGTGGAAGGAGATACTAGCTACACAGAATTAAACCACGCAGAATGGAATCTTGAATTTGAGGAAAACTTTGATGCTGATGCAAAACATGCATTCGCCTACAGTTTTCAGACATGGCGAAGGAAGTCGATAGTCGATAGTCAAGAGTCGAAAATGGTGGAGAATAAATAAGTTGTCTGCATTACAACTCTTCACTTTTGACTTTCAACTCTTGACTACCGACTCTCAACTAATTTTAATATGGAATTTACCGATATAGGTTACGCATACTTGGCACCCTTTCTATTTTTGATCCTATTATTAACTAAGAAGGAATACAAAATCTATTGCAAGAGTATATTGATGGCTGCCAATGTGTGCCTGCTATTCTTTGTGGTTTCCGCTTGCCGGGAATATTACGGATTATATCAAATAGCCAAAAACTTTGGTTTTAATGTATCCTTTGGTGGGATACTAAAATTAGCTTCTACCAATATCCCCTTTGCTGTTAAAAACATACTGGTATTGCTCCTCCCCTTTTGCTTCCTATCAAAAAGATTGTCTGGCAATATCTTTCTTACCCTCATCATGATAGGATTGCTCTGGTGGGATGTGGCAAGTGCGGCATTTACCCGTCAGGCAATACAATTACCTGGCAGTAATTACTACTCCATTGCATTTCTCACCCTCAGGTTCTTATGCTTACTTGTTGGTATGTATTCATTTTTGTGGTTGGTAAAAAGATTGGCAGTAAACTAGGTACTACCTACATCCAGTCCTATTTGCCATCATATATCCAATTGGCTAAGTTGGTCCTCGTATCAGTTACTCATCGTATGTAGTAAATTAACCTTGAATATCAGTTATGAATTAAAATTTCCCAACGCTGCAAGGTGTTGAGGGCTTTTTAATATGAAACAAATAAAACCACTTTACATTTCCAGATGTAAACAACCCTATATTCTGATAGCTTTGCCAGCAATAAAAAAGATTTCTATGCCTCCTGAAAAAATAGCCAGCGATAAACAATCAGTAATCTTTTTGGAAGGGCCTAAGTCTAGGTTCCGTGATTTTAAATTTGCCTGGCACATATTCAGACAATTTATTGGCGGATTCAGGACACTGCATTTTGTTGGCCCCTGCGTTACGGTGTTTGGTAGTGCAAGGTTTGCACAAGATCACGAATACTGTAAAGCTGCAATGGAATTTGGCAGGGGTATAGCAAAGCAGGGGCTTACCACCATGACGGGTGGAGGCCCTGGCATTATGCAGGCAGCAAATCATGGCGCTTTTGGCGCAGGTGGAAAATCGGTGGGCTGTAACATAAAACTGCCTTTTGAACAACTGGCAAACCCTTACGTACAAACGAGCATTACCTTTAAATACTTTTTTGTACGAAAGGTATTGATGGTGAAGTATTCGTATGCCTTTATCATCATGCCGGGCGGCTTTGGAACAATGGATGAATTGTTTGAAACGCTAACGCTGATACAGACAAATACTATCAACCATTTTCCGATAGTGTTGTACGGAAAAAGTTATTACCAACCCATGCTGGATTACTTGAAAGAAATGGCAGATGCGGGTACCATTGCTACAGCCGACCTAGATTTATTTCTTCTTACCGATGATGTAGGGGAGGGATTGCAACATATAGAACGCCATATTAGTAAGAAAGCATCTAAAAGGGCACATAAAAGGTTGTGGTGGCTGTTTGAATGGAAATAGGTTGCTGTTTGGTTTTTAAGTGTATGGAACCAAGTAAACGTCATTGTAAGGCACGAAGCAATCTTATCACTAATAAGGTTGCTTCGTGCCTTACAATGACGCAAGGATTATGGAGAAATAAAATATAAACACCAAATAGTAGATGCTTAATCAGCATTTCTATTTTAAGCTATGGATACATTTTCTTAGGCTAGACTTCCAATCAATTAGTTTAATGCCAAAATCAGCTACGATACTTTCCTTATCCAGAACAGAATAAGCCGGTCGTTTTGCGGGGGTAGGAAAGTTGGTGGTAGGTATCGGTAAAACATTACAGGTTAATCCTGCCATCTTCTTAATGGCTGCGGCAAAATCAAACCAGGATATAATGCCATTATTACTATAATGATAGATACCGTAGTGAGTGTTGCCACTTTCCAACTGTTCTATAATCTTGATGAGTGCCTCGGCAAGATCTGCCGCATAAGTAGGTGAACCAATCTGGTCGGCAACTATTTTCAATTCTTCACGGTCCTTCATCAACCTGAG
>JANYEU010000418.1 GCA_025362915.1 Chitinophagaceae bacterium
GACCAGCACTGTTTTAGAACTAACAGGAGAACTATGAAAAACCCTATTGTACTTAACCTAATTGAAAAAGCTATAGTAAAAAAAGTAATAAACTATAAATATTTAAAGGCTTTAGCAGCTTAGGTATATTATTCTAAAGAAATTTATGCTCATCTTGCATTGAAATTATCTTTATATGCGTTATTTCTACCAAACCTTTGTTTAACACTGCTTGGTATGGTTCCATATGCTTCTCAAACATGGTCCATTGGCACAGAGGAACAGTATTATTTAGTTTGGCCAATAATTTTAAAGAATATTAAAAAGTATAGAATATTAACAATGGCATGTATAATATTTGTCAGTCTAGCCTTTAAAATGTTTTTATTAACCCGTTACGCTAATATTATTCCTCATAAAAATGCGCTAATTGCATTTTTAGACACTTTTAAAATTGAGTGTATGGCAATAGGAGGCATTTATTCCACTTTGCTTTTTCAAAAAAGCAATTTTCTTAAATTCCTACTGCACAACACCCTATTTATGTTAGTAATTTTTTTCGTGCTATTTCTAATGATCAAAGGGGTTAGTATTCCTTACATTAGAGATGAGGTATACTCGGTTTTATTTGGAATTATTATCTTGAATTTTGCCGCAAACAATAAGATAAAAATATCCCTAGAAAATAAGTTATTAAACTATTTGGGGAATATTTCCTACGGATTGTATATGTACCACTCAATTGGAATTGTATTGGCATTTGCCATAGCCACTTCTATAAACTACACAAAAGATTGGTTGCTGTATCCATTAAGTTTCATTTTGACAATAATTCTTGCGGGACTTTCATATAGATATTATGAAACATACTTTCTTAGTTTCAAACATAAGTTCTCAAAGATTATGAGTGGAAATGCAATAAAAGAATAAAGTGTCATCTAGTACATTCTATTCCCAAAAAACATATTATTTCAAGTAAATACAATAAGTTAACGCACTACTCAAAACAGACTATTTTTTTATAAAAGTTATAGTTGTCAAGCACAGTTTCAAAACAATTACATTTGTGGCACTCTATCAGTGCAGCATGTCTATTATTATTCAGGGGTTAACTAAAATTTACGGAACACAAAAGGCGGTGAACGATATATCGCTTAGTATCAACAAAGGAGAGATTGTTGGCTTCCTCGGGCCAAATGGTGCGGGCAAGAGTACCACCATGAAGATAATAACCGGCTACCTTGCTGCTGATGCCGGTACTGCTTCCGTTTGCGGTATTGATGTAGCCAAGAACCCCATTGCTACCAAGAAGAAGATAGGTTATTTGCCCGAAGCTAATCCCCTTTATTATGATATGTATGTGCGCGAATACTTGGCTTTTATTGCCGGTGTACACAGTGTGCCTAACGTAAAGGATGCGGTAGAAAAGGTGATTACCCTGACAGGACTAACACTGGAGAGCCGCAAGAAAACAGGACAATTATCCAAAGGGTATAAACAACGTGTAGGATTGGCGGCGGCGTTGATTCATAGCCCAGAAGTATTGATACTGGATGAGCCTACAAGTGGCTTGGATCCTAACCAGATAATAGAGATTCGCAACGTAATAAAGGAACAGGGCAAGGATAAGACAGTTTTGTTTTCATCGCATATATTGCAAGAGGTAGAAGCCATCTGCGATAGAATCATCATCATTAACAAAGGAAAAATAGTAGCAGATGATAGATTGCGTAATCTTACAGGCAACAAACCATCTAATAATGTAGTGATAGAATTGCAGGAAGTGGTGGATGAATCCATCTTTGAAGGTATGTCAATTCCAAGGAAGGCTTCTGCTGCCAAATGGATTTTTACTACTGATAACCCAGAAATATTGCGCAAACAACTAATGGAAATTGTAATGAAACACAACCTCAACATAGTTTCTTTACATAACGAGATTAATATCAATCTGGAAGATGTTTTTAGACATGTTACTCAAACGAAATAGTTATTACTTTTACCGCCGTCAAAAAATAAATTATTTTCAATTTTTTAATAACAAAAACAAACAAAAATTATGAGTTACATTATTGAAGTACATGCCCGTCAGATATTGGATAGCCGTGGCAATCCTACAGTTGAAGTAGATGTTACCACCGATGATGGTGCGCTAGGTCGCGCTGCCGTACCAAGTGGTGCAAGTACCGGTATCCATGAAGCAGTAGAACTACGTGATAACGACAAGAAAGTATATGTCGGTAAAGGTGTTTTGCAAGCTGTAAACAACGTAAATGAAATAATTTCTGAAGCCATCACTGGTTTTGATATTACGCAACAAGCTGCTATCGACCAAGCATTGCTTGATTTGGATGGTACTCCAAACAAAGGAAAACTAGGTGCAAACGCTATCTTGGCTGTTAGTATGGCTGTTGCCAAGGCTGCTGCCGAAGAAGCTGGCGTGCCTTTGTATAGATATATTGGTGGCACAAATGCCAGGACATTGCCTGTGCCGATGATGAACATTTTGAATGGTGGTGCACACGCAGATAACAAAATCGATTTTCAGGAATTCATGATTATGCCTATCGGTGCAAGCAGCTTTAGCGAAGGTTTGCGCTGGGGTGTGGAGATTTTCCATACATTGAAAAGTGTATTGAAGAAAAGAGGTTATAGCACAAACGTTGGTGATGAAGGTGGTTTTGCACCAAACATCCAAAGCAACGAAGAAGCCATTGAAACCGTATTGGAAGCTATCACTGCTGCCGGTTACAAGACAGGAACTGAAATAGCTATTGCAATGGATGCTGCCAACAGTGAATTGTGGGATGGTAAAAAGAACAAATACGTATTCCATAAGAGTTCTGGAAAGGAAATGAGCAGCGATGAGTTGGTTAAATTCTGGGAAAGCTGGGTTAACCAATATCCAATTATTTCTATCGAAGATGGTATGGCAGAAGATGATTGGGATGGTTGGAAAAACTTGACTGATACAGTTGGAAAAAGATGTCAATTGGTAGGTGATGATTTGTTTGTTACTAACGTATTGCGTTTGCAAAAAGGTATTGATAGAGGTATTGCCAATGGTTTATTGGTTAAGGTAAACCAGATTGGTACCATTACAGAAACCATCAATGCGGTTACTTTAGCTCAGCATAATGGTTACAATACTATCATGAGTCATAGAAGTGGTGAAACAGAAGATGTTACCATCGCTGATTTGGCTGTTGCATTGAACTGCGGACAAATTAAGACTGGTTCTGCCAGCCGTACTGACCGTATTGCCAAATACAATCAATTAATTCGTATAGAAGAAGAACTGGGAAGCACCGGTATCTTCCCAGCAGGAAAGATTAAATTCGGCAAATAACACCTGTTGATATAATTTGGTTGGTGGTTAATTGTCAATTCGATAATTTTACCACCAACCTTTTTTATTAAAGTATTTCTCATGAGAAAAGCAATAACATTTTTCACCAATAAATATGTACTGGCAATAATCCTTTTTATTGTTTGGATGTGCTTTTTCGACCAAAGGGATTTATTTAACACCATCGACCAAAAAAAAACCTTAAATGATTTATTAGCCAAGAAACATTACTACGAACAAGAAATAACCGCTGCCCAACAGGAACTGACCGACCTTCAAAACAACTCTACTGCGCTTGAAAAGTTTGCCCGTGAAAAGTATCTCATGAAACGGGATGGCGAAGATATTTACATTATTGAGGACACCACACAAATAAAAAAGCGAGTTATCCACAATAATATCCACATTAATGCGTTTTAATAGCATCCTACCCGTTGAAGCAAATATTGTTTCACATTTTACCTTTGTTATACTATGCAAAAATTTTCGCAGGAGCAACTTATTCAGTACCTGTTTGGGGAATGTTCCCCTTTATTAAAGTTGGCTATTGAAAAAGCAATGGTGGAAGATTTGGTTTTACAAAAAGAAATCAAAACGCTTCAGCGTACCATCAAGCAAGTCAGCAAGCTAAAAAAGCAATCGCCCAGTAGTAATTCTATTGATGCTATTATGAAATATGCGGCTGATACATCAAAAAAGAAATAACGATATAACCTCATACTTTGTGAGGTTATATCGTTATCATTCACTTCAACACAGAGAATAAATACAAATTAGCTTGCCTTACAAAAATTTTCAATTGACTCAATAGATTTCTTCGGAAATTAAATTTTCATACTAAATGGTTCTTATAATTCGTTATTATGTGAAAAGATTGTATGTTTTGGAGTGTATTATCTAAATATTCTGCATTAAGTCTTAAAAGAGCTACAGGAATTCACAAACCAGTATTCTTGGAATTGGTTCAAATAATTACTGAGTACAAGTTTAAACATCGTAAAGATCCGAAAAAGGGGAGAAAATCAGTCTTGAGTATCGAAGATCAGTTGATGATGGTGCTAATGTATTTACGGGAATAGACTAGTATACTTAAGCTGCTAAATCCTTTAAATACTTATAGTTTATTACTTTTTTACTATTGCTTTTTCAATAAGGTTAAGTACAATAGGGTTTTTCATAGTTCTCCTGTTAGTTCTAAAACAGTGCTGGTCCAAGTATCCCTGTAAGTGTTTGTCGCTGCATTT
>JANYEU010000450.1 GCA_025362915.1 Chitinophagaceae bacterium
GTGCAATGATGCTTCGCAGATGGTGCAATGATGCTTCGCAGATGGTGCAATGATGCTTCGCAGATGGTGCAATGATGCTTCGTAGATGGTGCAATGATGCTTCGTAGATGGTGCAATGATGCTTCGTAGATGGTGTAATGATGCTTCGTAGATGGTGCAACTAAACATCGCAGCGGGTGTAATGTAATATGCCTCCGCCCTCTAAAGGGGTTTATGGAGGAATGGGAGATATAGAGGAGTGGTGTAAACTCCTCTTTTAAAATTAAAAGATTTGAATGAAAGAAATGATTGTTTTCATTCAATCAGTGGCATAAGTTTAAGTCTGAGTAACAAATACTGACAGGGCAAACGCATATAAATTTGTTTTTCTTTAAAACTATGGCTAGAATGAATAAATTGATTCATTTTAAATCTTTTTGCCTCAAAGCCGGCTGGCTACCCCAACCCCTGAAGGGGCAAAATATTTACAACGCCACTACGGTTAACCCTTTGAGAAAAATATCCCTTCGGATTTTTCTCAATTTTAGCTGCGCTAAAACCGGATTTCCCTAAGGTGGCTTATGTAAGCACTGGTGGAGATGAGAGGATTGGTATATTTTAAGAATTTTAAATTTATATGCGTTTGCCCTGCAAATACTGACATTACTCATAAAAAACAATCTTAGAACTATTACTTTTGTAAGGAAATAAACAAATAATCGTTTTACTAGGTTATAATAAGTAAATAAAAAGAATTATGAAAAGAAACATCATCTTAACTGTTGCACTTGCTTTCTGCGGCTTTTTAGTGAATGCGCAATCAGTTAAAACAGAAACCATTAAAGTGTATGGCAATTGCGCACAATGCAGAAGCCACATACAAAAGGCAGCTACGGCAGCAGGCGCTACTTTAGCAAAATGGAATGAGGACACCAAGGTATTAACCGTATCTTACAATCAAACAAAAACAAATTCGAAGAAGATTCAAGCTAAGATTGCAGAAGCAGGTTACGATACACAAGATGCTACTGCAACTGATGCGTCTTACAAGAAACTGGATGAATGCTGCCAGTATGATAGAAAGAAAAAGGGATAGACCGTTTACGGTATTACCGATGTACGGTTAACCGTTGTTTGCTCTTCGGTAAACGGTTGACGGTATATCGGTTGACAAAAATCAAAGGAAATGAAGAAGTTACTATTACTATTACTCACCACAGTCTATGCAATTGCTGCATTGGGAGTAACGCTTCATTTCTATTACTGCTGTCATAAACTTTCCAGTGTGTCAGTTTCTTCAGTTCAACCTGTTGATAGCTGCAAAAAAATGTCGAAAGGGTGCTGTACTAATAAGACCATTAGTATAAAACTAACCACAGACCAAGATAAAACAAGCGTACATAACCTTGTAATACCCGCATTTTCTTATATTCCTACTAGTTGTTTTGTAATAACTGACAACAATCATCAATATAGTGAACAATTAATAAAACCCAAGAACCCCTTAATTTATCCTCCTCCCAACCTGCCTTCCAGACAAATACGTTATTGTATCTTTAGAATTTGATACCCTTCCCTTTGATAAGGTAAACTACCTTGTTTAAACAATTCTTCGCTAAATTATTTAACTGCGAGTCAATATACCCGTGTGTTTATACCCATGCAAATGGATGTAGCAGCGTGTATGCCACATACAACATTATGTATTGATAAATAATTTAACCCACCCTCTTCTTTAACGTATAAAAAAGTAATAAAATGAAAAATATCATCTTAGTTGTTAGCACATTATTCTTTATTGCAACAACATCTTTCGCTCAAAACAAAGTAGAAACTGTAAAATACACTTGCACCATGCACAAAGAAGTGATAATGGATAAGCCAGGCAAATGTCCTAAATGTGGAATGACACTAGTGCCCGTAAAGCAAGTTGCCACAAAGAAAACTATGCCTGCGCATAAAAAGGATAGTACCGCAAAGAAACAAATGCCGGGTATGGTGATGTAGAATTGATGCAGGTTACAGGTTACAGGATACTGGTTACTGGTTGCAAGTAGTTGAAACTAGTAACTAGTAACCTGAATCTTCTTAAAAGAAATCTATGATTCAAAAAATAATCGAGCTGTCTTTACGAAACAGACTTGCAGTCATCATAATCGTACTGGGATTATTTGGTTGGGGCGTGTATGCCGTGATGCAAAACCCAATAGATGCCATCCCTGATTTATCTGAAAAACAAGTGATTGTTTTTACAGAATGGATGGGGCGGAGTCCTCAGGTAATAGAAGATCAGGTAACTTATCCCTTGGTATCTAACCTGCAAGGCATTCCCAAGATTAAGAATATCAGGGCATCCTCTATGTTTGGGATGAGCTTTGTTTATGTTGTTTTTGAAGATAATGTAGATATCTATTGGGCAAGAACGCGAGTAATGGAACGCCTTAACTATGCACAACGCTTATTGCCACAAGGCATTACACCTACGTTAGGACCAGATGGAACCGGCGTGGGGCATGTGTTCTGGTACACATTGGATGCTAAGAAGATGGATTTGGGCGAGCAGCGTGCCTTGCAGGATTGGTATATAAAGTTTGCCTTGCAAACAGTACCCGGCGTGGCAGAAGTAGCTTCTTTTGGAGGATTTGAAAAACAATACCAGTTGGTGATTGACCCTGTGAAACTACAATACTATAATGTGTCGCTGATGGAAGTGATGAACAAGGTAAAGTCCAACAACAATGATGTGGGCGGACGGAAGTTCGAGATAAGCGATATGGCGTATATAGTGCGTGGCTTGGGATACATCAAAAACAAGGAAGATGTAGAAAATATTGCGGTAACCAACTACAATGGCATTCCTGTTAGGGTAAAAGATATAGGTACTGTTCAGATGGGGGGCGACTTACGCCTTGGCATCTTTGATAACAATGGCGAAGGCGAAGTGGTGGGAGGTATTGTGGTGATGCGCTATGGCGAAAATGCAGATAAGGTGATTAAAGGCATCAAGGAAAAGATGAAAGATGTGGAGAAAGGCTTGCCCGAAGGCGTGCATTTTAAAACAGTATATGACAGAAGCACCCTAATAGAAGCCGCCATCGAAACCATAAAAGGCAAGCTGCTAGAAGAAATAGCTGTTGTGTGCATGATCGTTATCATCTTCCTTTTTCACTGGCGCAGTGCATTAAGCATCATCATCCAGATACCCATCACCATCGCCATCAGCTTTATTTTACTGAATGCCTTTGGGCTTTCCTCCAATATCATGTCGCTTACGGGTATTGCGTTGGCCATCGGGGTGATAGTGGATAACGGGATTATCATGTCGGAGAATGCTTATCGTAATTTATCAGAATGGCAGAATGATCCTGCCAACAAAAAGTAATCAATGAATACAAACAATACGAAAGGAATAAAATCTATCTTCTCCAAAGGCTATAATAAGATACCCGAAGATATACGGATAGATATTATAGAAAAGTCGTGCAAGCAGGTATCAAGAGGCGTTTTCTTTTCTACCATCATCATCATATCTTCTTTTTTGCCTGTTTTCTTATTAACCGGACAGGAAGGAAAACTATTTGGTCCATTAGCTTATACAAAAACGTTTATTATGGCGGTTGATGCCATATTGGTCATCACACTTGCGCCTGTTTTGATTTCTATTTTTATGCGTGGACGATTTCGCCCAGAGAGTGCAAACCCTGTAAACCGATTGCTCGAAAGATTGTACGAGCCATTGATAAAGGCTTGTATCAAATGGCGGAAGACCACCATTGCCATCAATGTCATAGCGTTGTTGGTGAGTATTCCGTTGTTAATTAGTTTGGGAAAAGAGTTTATGCCACCGCTAGACGAAGGTTCTTTGTTGTTCATGCCTGTATCTCAACCAGATATTTCTAATTCGGAAGCAAAACGTTTGCTGCAAGTGCAGGATAAGTTGATA
>JANYEU010000154.1 GCA_025362915.1 Chitinophagaceae bacterium
CATAATCAAACCTAAACGACGTGTCTTTTTTATCTCTCATAATTTATCCTGTTAAAGGTCTAATTTTATTTTGACCTGACACAGTTTAAATTACACCCTCTATAGTTATAGTCTGCACCACACAACATTTTACCCAAAAACACTAAACTTGCATACATTATTACCATCTCTGTAACGATTATTACTTCTTCTATGTGGATTATGATAACTTAAACATGCATTATTACCTCCGCTGTGAGCATTATTACAATGGCTGCGACCATTATGACTTCTTCTGTATGAATTATGATAGCTTAAACGTGCATTATGACAACATCTAAGTGCAGTATTTTCTTTTAAATGCGGATTATTTCATTTTCGGCATCAATTATTTTATTTTGGCGTGAATTATTTTTGTTTTGGCACCGATTATTTCTTTTTTGGCGGGCATTATTAGCACCACAATTCAGCTTAATCAAGCCAATAAACCGACCAATAGTTTTACTTCTTCTATCGTGTTGAAACTGTGCAGCACTATACGCAATCTTTCGCTGTCTTTTGGAACAGTGGGATAGAGTATGGGGCGAACATCGAGGTTGTTGGTTTGCAATAAATCGGCCACACGCTTTACTTCGGTATTGCCTGATACAATTACCACTTGAATGGGCGTTGTAGAAGTAAGTTTTGGATAGGCTATAGTGGCTGATTGGAAGTAATTAATCAATATATTGAGGTGTTCCCGCTCCTTGTGCATGGTGGGGAACAGGGCGTAACTATTGGCAATAACCTGAATGGCCGCAGGAGGCAAGGCGGTTGAATAGATGAAGCTACGCGCAAAATTGATGAGGTAGTCCCGTAGGGCAATGCTACCTAAAACAACCGCACCGTGGCATCCACAGCCTTTTCCGAAAGTGTGCACACGGGCAAATACCTCGTTCTGCAATTGAAGATGCTGTGCTAGTCCTTCTCCATTTTTTCCAACAACACCAGTGGCGTGCGCTTCATCAAGTATTAAATGTGCGTGGTATTGCTGGCACAGTGCCACTATCTCTGGCAGCGGGCAGTAGTCGCCATCCATACTAAATACCGATTCTGTTACCACAAAGATGTTCCCTGTTGCAGCCTTTAGTCTTCTTTCTAAATCATTTAAATCGTTATGAAGAAAGGCAAAGGATTGTGCTTGCGATAATCGGATGCCATCGCGGATAGAGGCATGGCTAAGGAAATCGTAGATGATAGTATCGCCCTTTTGAGAAACACAACTGAGCAATCCGAGATTGGCATCGTAGCCCGAGTTGAATATTAAGCCAGCTTCTGCCTTGTGAAAGAAGGCTATTTGTTTTTCTGTTTCTTCTATCAAGGCATAGTTGCCAGCTAATAGGCGGGAACCGGTTGAGCCGTGCGCAACAAGTTGCGAGTCGTGAGTCGAAAGTCGTGAGTCTTTGGATATGCCTAAATAGTCGTTGCTACAAAAGTCAATCTTGTTATCTGGTAGGCGTAATATTCGGAAAGCGTTCTGTTCTTTTCGCTCAACTAATCTGTTCTGCAAAAAATCATCGTTATACATTGGGTCAAAACTAATCTAATTCGGTAATAGCCGTTAGTTTTGTCGAATTATGGCGAGGATCGGGAGTCGTGAATCGCTAGACTTGCGACTCCCGATCCTCGATTCCCGACTTCTTACTTTCTACTTATGACTGACGACTTATCAATAGATACTAAGAACATCTTAGGATTACAATTGCCTACCGATCCTCGATGGGTAGATTTGGCTGCAATGGATATTCAGGCGATATTGACCGACCATGCTTATTGCGAACAGAAGGCTGCACTCACTTGCATATCATTGATACAACGTTATTCGGATAGAGAGAAATTAGTATTTGATTTATCGCCAATAGTAACAGAAGAGTGGGGACACTTCCGCTTGGTGCTGAATGAACTAAAGAAACGAAACCTTTCCCTTGGCAAGCAACGACGTGATGAATATGTAAACCAATTAATTGCTTTTCAAAAGAAAGGAGGCGGGGAGGAAGACCGTATGCTTGACCAATTATTGACGATGGCATTAGTGGAAGCAAGAAGTTGTGAGCGTTTTAAAAGATTGAGTGAAGGATTGAATGATGCTTATCTGCGTAAGTTTTATCGAAGGTTTATGGAGAGTGAGGCTGGTCATTATACACTATTCATCGATTTGTCA
>JANYEU010000158.1 GCA_025362915.1 Chitinophagaceae bacterium
AGAGTCTGGGGGAAATAAATGAAGAAGATAGGGTGAAAATGACCATATTTACAGCGGCAGAAAAAAGCTTTTATCAATCAACAACCCAAATGGAGTTGTTTAGTAGTTAAATAACCTGTCAACCTATATCAGGCAGGAACAAGTTATATAAGAAAGAGGCAGTTAGAAAGATAACACTTCCTGACTGCCTCTTTCCTTTTTGACTTTTGACTTTAGACATTTGACTTTTACCTCATATCCATTATCTCTTATCTATTTAAAAAAGACTACATTACACCCAAAAAGCTACTATGAAGCTATACATAAAATACATGGTAAGCCTTCGTTGCAAGATGATTGTGAAGCAGGAATTGGAAACATTGGGGCTAAGACATGGCATGATAGACTTGGGCGAAGTGGAGATAAAGGAGGCATTTGACCATGAAGAGCATGAGAAGCTACGGTTAGCCTTATTGAGATATGGTTTGGAACTGCTGGAAAATAAAAAAGCGGTAATGATAGAACGGATTAAGAGCATGGTGATAGAAATGGTGCATTATTCGGATGATTTTCCTTTGCATAAGAATTCTGAATTCCTAAGCGAAAAACTAAACCAGAACTATACCCATCTAGCTACCATTTTTTCGGAAGCATGTGGCATTACATTAGAAAAGTACATTATTGCACATAAAATAGAAAAAGCAAAGGAGCTGATAATTTATGATGAACTGAACCTTACGGAAATTTCTTATAAACTTGGTTACAAGAATGTTTCGCACTTGTCTAGCCAGTTTAAAAAGATGACAGGACTAACCCCTAGTTTTTTTAAACTATTAAAGGAGAAAAGACGTATTGCCTTAGAAAACCCGTGAATTATGTAAATGTTTCCTATATTTCTATAACACCTGCACTACCATACCCTCCCACCTTTACTGCGCAATAATTCAGTTGCAAAAAATACTTAATTATCATGGCAACTTTTGCACAAGACAATCTTACCGGCATCAACAACGAAGGGTCTGATGCCAATAATCCATTAAGATATTTAACGGCTTCCTCCATTATAGGTGATGCTGTTTTAAATGAACATAGAGAAAGCATGGGCACCATCAAAGACATCATGCTAGACATTACCAATGGCAGCATCAGGTATTATATCATTGAGTTTGGAGGATTTTTAGGAGTAGGTACAAAATATTTTTCCATTCCCTTTGGCATCCTTATTGTAAATCCTGAAGAAAAGCGTTTGTTTTTAATCAAAAAAAGGAAATGCTTGAAAATGCCCCGGGCTTCGATTTGGATCACTGGCCAGATACAAACAGCCATCTAGGCAGGGTATATGAATACTGGAGTTTTGTTTGATAAAAACCCAATGTGAGATAGTTTAATTATAAGATGTTTCAGCAAGTTGTTATGTAAGTTCATAATGTAAAGCTTTTTACAATCAAATTTCAGTAGTAACATGCTGGCAAACGTTTATATCAATGAAGAAAATATATAGGCTAATAGAGCATGGTTTTGAGAAGTTGACTTCTATTGCAATACTCACACTCGGCAACTCCATTACTTTTATTGTGGCATTTGGTACGGTTCTTTACTGGTTTAGCAATCCTCAGTTTGCTCATCATGATATACACGATAAGATTGGGGATTTGA
This sequence comes from Chitinophagaceae bacterium, assembly GCA_025362915.1. GTDB lineage: Bacteria > Bacteroidota > Bacteroidia > Chitinophagales > Chitinophagaceae > Parasediminibacterium. The sequence goes on from JANYEU010000158.1 coordinate 1,636, forward strand.
TACTTGGACTTACGTTTTTGTCGCTCTTTGTGATACAGAAATCATTCAACCGTTTTTCAGCCGCACTGCATTTAAAGATAAATGAATTGATTGCCTCCAATGCGGACGCCAGCAACAAATTGATCAGTGTGGAAGAAAAGACTGAACATGAAATAGCTGAATTGTCTAAGGAATATGCAGAATTGGTTGAAATTGCACACAAGGAAGCGGAAGAGAAAAAAGAAGACAATACCGTTTAAAATGCGCCCACCTTTTCGATCTCAACGATTTATGTCTTACCCCGCAACCATTTAGGATCTAGGCATAAGGTTGAACCCAATTAAATCATTAACAATGATTAATGGGTGGATATGATTTTCTACATCAAAAGCATTCTTTCAGCCTATTTTATTTTGAGAAACCCGTGAATTATATAAATAATTCCAGTAATTATATAACATTTAAAGTAAATAAGCAACCCACCTTTACATTGTTTAAAATATCTAATTAATTGAAATTTTTTACAATGAAAGCAACAATATTAAAAGGTAAGTGGAATGAACTAAAGGGTTCAATGAAACAATATATTGGCGTATTAATAGGCAATGATTACCTCTCGTGAACGGGTAAAAAAGATAAGAGGCTTGGCAGATTACAAATTAAACTTGGCAAATAGAGAGATGAGATTTTAAAATTTCCACTTTTTAAATCCTCTGATTCATTAATAAAATTACATACTTCAAAAATCTTAAATAATAAATAGAATGACGCAGGTAAAAGATACAAATGATGATAAAAATTGTAAAGCAGAAAATAGCAAAGGATTAATATATAAACTAAATACATGGCAGGGTGCTGTATCAATAGGTGCATTAGCCGCCATTGCTTTATTTTCTTTTTCATCCTTTGCCAGAAGGATTCGTTTTCAAACATCGGCAATAGTTCCTGCCGCACGTGGATATGCAAAAGTAAACTTGGATAGGAACAATAATTACAATGTGTACATAACCCTAAAAGATTTGGCAGAACCCGAAAGGCTTACGCCGGCAAAACATAGCTATATAGTTTGGCTTGTGGCAGAAGATGACTCCACAAGAAATATCGGTCAAATCAAAACTTCGGCGGCGCTTTTGTCTGGTGCATTAAAGGCGTCTTTTGAAACAGTATCCATTACCAAACCAGTTAAACTATTTATTACTGCCGAAGATGATGCAAGAACTCAATTTCCGGGTAGTGTAATGGTATTGACAACAAATGAATTTTAGAATCAACAAATAGAAACAACAATTTATTATAAACAATTAAAAATAAATAAAATGGGAAACTTACTTTATGCAATCGCAGTGATAATGATAATTCTTTGGGTAATTGGCTTCTTTGCCTATAGTGCAGGATCAATAATCCATATCCTGTTGGTAATAGCAATAATATCTATTTTGCTAAGGCTAATTCAAGGAAGGAGAATAGATTAAACCTTGGCGCTATAGCAGCTGATATCATTAAAAAATATATGACTATCCGCTATCTGGTAATTCATCTTAATCTTCCCGTCTTTGCGAGGCAGGAAGCAATCTTTTCAAATAAATAAGATTGCTTCCTGCCTCGCAAAGATGTTCATTGGGTTCATAAAAGTTAATACCAAAGAGCGGATAATCATCAAAAAAATAATAATCATGAAAAAGATTATACCATTTATGCTGATTGTTGCGCTTGGCTCGTGCGTTAGCTCCACCCAGATAACCAGTAGTTGGCTCATGCCCGGTAAGCATATTGTTATTGCCAATTTAAACAAAGTTTTAGTGGTTGCCATGTTTAAGAATGAAATAAGCACCCATTTGGCAGAAGATCAGATGGCATCTTATCTAGGAGGAAAGGGGGTGGTTTCGTATAATTACCTTAATGCCCATTTTCCGAAGAATAATGCGGATGCCATCAGGGACAAGGTTAGGGATGATGGTTTTGATGGTGTTATTACCATGAGGTTGATAGATGCAGAAAAAGAAAAGGTATACAACCCCAGCAATTTCGAATTGTATCCTCCCTACTATTCAAATTTCAGTGGCTATTACTTCCGGAATTTTCCATACTACTCTACAGAGGGTTACTATACTGCTACCAAGATATTTACGGTAGAGACCAATGTTTTTTCTATCAAGGAAGATAAGATTGTGTGGACAGGCATCACTAAAACAACAGATCCGGATGGTGTTGAAAAAATGATGAAAGAAACGGCGCATGTTGTTTATAAAAGGATGGTAAAGGAAGGGTTTATCAGTAAGAAATAGAATTGGATATATTCAATATTTTTACTAGAAACTTAGCACAGTACATTGCAAGATAATTATGGCTCAAACTTTGATTTATTTAATGTTTGTGACTCAATTTATCATTAATTAAAAAAATAGTATGAAAAAGTTATTGTTTATCATTTCGTTTACACTAGGGATATTGGTATCCCCTTCTAAAGTAATCAGTCAGGTTAATATAAGTATCACGGCTACCATTGCACCACCAGAATTGCCTGTGTATGTTCAACCACCATGCCCTGTAGATGGGTATTTATGGACGCCTGGTTATTGGGCTTATGATGATGGAGATTACTATTGGGTGCCTGGTGTTTGGGTAAGTCCACCACAATCGGGATTTGTATGGACTCCCTTTTATTGGGGTTTTGAGGGTGGTAATTATGGATTACATTCTGGCTATTGGGGAAGAGAGGTAGGGTTTTATGGTGGCGTAAACTACGGATATGGTTATGGCGGTTCTGGTTTTTATGGTGGAAGATGGGAAGGCAATCGTTTTAATTACAATACTGCTGTAGTGAATGTAAATACCACAATTATTCACAACACCTATATAGATAGAACTGTAATAATAAATAATACTCGAGCCAACGACCATAGGAGTTTTAATGGAGGCGAGCATGGAATTAATGCAAGACCGACCCCAAGGGAACAAGCAGTAATAAAAGAACATCACTTCGCCCCTACACATGTGCAGACTTCACATGAACATGCTGCACGACAAGATAAAAGTCAGTTTGCTTCTGTAAACCACGGACACCCAGCTACAACTGCTGTAAGTAGACCAAGCAATTTTGGTCATTCAAATAATCCTATTCACTCCGTAAATAACTCCACACAACCGCATGGACAGGAAGGTGCCAAACCTCATACACAACCAACAGCAAACCCTCACATGCAAGGAGGTAATAATAATACGCATCAGCAAAATCACACTTCAAATCCTAGTGCACCCATGCATCAGCAAGCACCCATGAATCATCCCTATAATGAGGCAAATCAGAATGCGGTGCATAATCAACCAAATAATAATCAGCAACCTGTCAGACAGCAGCCACAACCTATGAGGCATGAGCAATCACAACCTCAACCAGAGAGACAAGCACAACCTGTAAGACAAGTTGAGCAACCAGTCAGACAACAACCCCAACAACAACCGAGACAAGTTCAACAACCTGTCAGGCAACAACCGCAGCAACCACAACGTCAACCGCAACAAGCACCACATGAACGCTCTGCGCAAGAAGAACATGGTCATCGATAGATAAGTAACTGATGTTACTTAGTTTTTTTCACATTAAACAAAAATTACCACATAGGCACACTAGGCACATAGTATTTGCTATTAGTTTAGATAAGAAAACATAGAAAAAAGTTTTACTTTTTTCTACTCGGGTCTATGTGTACTTTAGTGCAACGTTTTTTACCTTATTTTTCTTTTTCTATGTGACTATTGTGGCTATGTGGAAGAAAAAAGGCGTTACTTAGGATGTTGATAAATGTGCGTAAGGTCAGTAACTAAGATATTACTAAGTAACTAGGTGGTTAGGTACAGAAATCTGTGAATTATATAAATCTTTTCACTAATTGTGTAACGTTTACATGTCATTACTAAACCACCTTTGTAAAATGAATAAAATAATACACAGTTACTCAAAAAGTCAATTTAAAAGAGCCCTGATAGGGGCAATTCTTTCAATTGCAATGTTTTTAATACCGCAGCATAATTTCGCACAAGCACCTAATTTGGGTACGGCTGCCGATTTCATCCTTTTCTCCTCAAACGGAGCAGTAACTAATACCGGACTATCCCAATTTACTGGAAACATAGGCACTAATAATGGTCCTATTACCGGCTTTGGAAATGTTAACGGCGTAATGCACAACCAAGATGGCGCATCAGCAGCTTGTGCCGCTGATTTGTTAATAGCCTATAACCAATTGAAGGCTACAATTCCCACATTCCATCCATCAAATTTGCTGGGAAATAATGACACACTGGTAGCAGGTGTGTATGAAGTGGGCAGTAGTGCCACCTTAAATGGCAACCTGTATCTAAATGCAAAAGGAAAGACAGATGCGGTATTTATCTTTCAAATAAAAGGAGCCTTTTCTACGTTTGCCGCCTCTAAAATCAAGCTGATTAATGGCACGCAGGCATGTAATGTGTTCTGGCAAATAGAAGGATTGGTGTCTATGGCTTCGGCTACGTACATGCGGGGAACTGTAATTGCTAATAATGCTGCCATTAAAACCGCTACGAACGATTCGTTGGAAGGAAGGCTACTTTCTACCACAGGAGCTGTTTCGGTGGTTGGTTCCATGACATATATTCCTACCGGTTGTGGTGTACCACTACTTAACGGCCCCGCTGCACCTGTTCTTGGTCCCGTTGGCTGCTATGGCATTTTCTCTGGCAATGGTTCGGTTACCAATAGTGGAGTTACACATATTACAGGCGATGTTGGTACAAATGTAGGATTGGCAGTAGGCTTCAATCCATTGTTTGTTACAGGAACAATACATTCAAAGCCTGATGTTTCCACCGCCCAATGTGCATCAACCCTGCAAAACATTTATACCTATATAAAAACACTTGTTCCTGATATAGAATTATTGTATCCAGCGCAGTTTGGCAACAATCTGGTACTAACACCGCACACATATTTATTAAACACAGCGACGGCATTGACTGATACGGTCTTTTTAAATTCGCAGGGTAATCCAGATGGTGTTTTTGTAATCAAGATTAATGGGGCATTATCTACAAGTGCATTTTCTAGGGTTGTGTTGCAAAACGGAACACAGGCAAAGAATGTATTCTGGCAAGTGGAAGGCGCAGTAGAAATAAGTAATTATTCTATTTTTTGCGGTACATTGATAGCTAACAATGCAGCCATTCACCTTGATTTGGGAGACTCTTTAAATGGTAGGGCATTAACCACCAGCGGTGCATTGACTACGGCAACAGTGGGTACAATGCTTCCGCAAAACTCTTGCACCACGTTGCCTGTAAAATGGCTTTATCTTAACGGCACAGCCACACAAAAAAATATTTTGTTGCAATGGGGTGCGGTAAACACATTGCATAATAGTTCTTTCACCATTGAAAGGAGTAAGAATGGCACTGACTATTCAGTTATTGCTACAGTAAATGCCGCCAACAATACAACCGGTGAGGCGCAAGATTATTCTTTTACAGATAATCAACCTTATGCAACGAACTATTATAGAATTTTACAGATAGATAATAGCGGGCAAAGGATTTTCTCTAAAACCATACAGGTTAAGATGGATGTAAATGGTAAACCCATCTTTAAAACCTACACACAAGGCAACAATATTTATGTAAATGTATTGGGTGCTGCAGCGGGCAATGCTTCTATTTCCCTTTATAATATTCAGGGAAGGATAATACTTACCCAAAAGGTAGTATTGACCACTGACCTGAATACATACAAATTACAAAACCCATCACAAAAGGGTATTTATATTATTTCCATAGAATCTTTGGGTAATAGACTTTACACCGGAAAAGTGCCAGTGCTATAATATAATTTTCTCTCTTAATAATAGGGTCGGTTTCAGGGTGTTGCGGTGCAGCACCCTTTTTTGTTGTGTTATGAGAATTCCTGCCAGTTTATTATTCAATTCAGGGGTGAATGCACGTGTTTTCTTCAATTTGCCGATACCAGTCAAAATATAATTGGCAATATACCTATCCTCATACCCTCCCTTAAACTAAGCAAAGCCTCCATTGGTGGACTGCATTCCTTTTGGTTTGTCAATTGCAGAGGCGGTACTATTTGCCATCTTCACCACATCAAACAGCAAGGCAATATTTTACTGCTGTTTGGTTTCGCTTTGTGCATCCAAAACCCACGGCGTTTCTTCCAATAGGATTTGTTTTTAGCTCCTGATTCTTATAGAGATTGCTTGTAGGGAAGAGGAATCTTTCATCCATTCAGCAAACACTGCCTTTATCCGTGGATGCTTCGCCGCTATAAATGCCGCCAAGGCATTGGCATAAAATCGGTTGAAAGTCTGTTCGGCACATTCATAAGGGTGCTCAATCAGGTAAGGCAAAAATTTTTAACTTTCGGAAGTTTATTTCTACAGTAAAAATAACAGTTTATAGATACACAAATTGTAAGATTCCATAAACCAAGAACATCTTTACGCTTAAACAACAGTTTGTCATCTCCTGAAATAGCTTGTCAGTTAAATGGGCAAAACGGGAGAAGATGGAAATAGAAAAAGTTGGGAATGTATACACTGTTAAGGTGTCGGAAAGTTTTGAATCATCGGGTAAATTAGGCGTTTATGAACCGAGTTTTCGCAGATGGTTGGTACGAGAATTATCGGAGGGTAGAATGAGCCAGAGTGAGGCTATCAAACGCTTTAATTTCAATCCAATATCTGGGTTTAAGCTGCTGTCAGATTGGCGTAAGAAGTATGCACCCTCGATGGTGTTAGCTTTGGGGGAGATGAATGAAAAGGACAAGTCAGATTTGTTGTTATCCCAGTCTCGGGTAGCTGCTTTGGAGAAGCAGATTGAGGACTTGCAAATGCAGGTGATTGCACGCGACACGTTGATAGATGT
>JANYEU010000018.1 GCA_025362915.1 Chitinophagaceae bacterium
ATACAATGTACTTCCTCCTGCACGTGCAAACAGGTAACCCATTTTTGCCCTTGTGGTATCTTCCACTTGCCAACAAGAATCAATATTGTTAAGTAATTATTTAGTTTAATTTCCTCTCAATTTTTAGTGGGCTGAGACCAACACCTCTTCAATAATTTGCAAGCGTGTTAATCTTAAAAGGGTTGCTTCGTGCCTCGCAATGACATGAAAGGATTACATGACGAAGTACAATAAGAAATACTATAAAAAAAATATTGAAAAAATAAAAACCAAAACAAAGGAATACAAGGAACTTAATAAAGATAGATTGATTGAACTCAACAAAGAATACAATAGAAAAAGTTATGAAAAAAATAAGGACAAGAAATTAGTACAAATGAAAGAATACCGCGAACGAAATAGGAAAAAGCTTAACGCGGATCAACGAGAACGCAATTATTAAAAAAAGTTGAAAAATAATTCATAACCCTCAGCTAGTCCTTTAGTAAGATACAAGTGCCATTTCATACCTAAAAGCAACAGCGTATGCTTACCAAACTTGCAGTTTAGCAGGGCAAGAGGAACCAGCTTGTAGCCGTTTTTATATATTTCCTAAGCTAGTTTTACTTCAGCATCAAGCCATCAATCTTAAAAGCATAAGCCACATCCCCAATCCTTGAAGTAGGCATTTCAATCTTCAATCCTTCATTATCTTGTATAAACTTTAGTTTACCATTGTAACCTAATAGGGTAACACTTTCCACTTTTCCTTTTACCAAACCTGTTGCTAGTGAAGCAATGATGGCCTGTTTTTCTGGCCAACCCAAAGCAATGGCATATAGCGTATTTCCTTTTGTGGTGAAGCGATAACCGGGTTGTTTTGGCTGGTATTTATTAGGATTATCTTCCCCGCTGATTGTCCAGGCCCTTGTGCCGTAAATGGCATCACCATTGGTTTGTAACCATTTACCAATATCCAATAAAATCTGTTGTTGCTCAATAGGAATGGTGCCATCCGACTTTGGTGAAATATTTAATAGATAGTTGCCATTGTGGCTCACGTTATCAACCAATTTCCGAATGATGCCTGCGGAATTCTGCAATTTCATCCCTTCTACATAACCAAACTTCTCTCCTATCGGATCGTCAACCTCCCACTCATAATCAGTTAATGTTTTAGGTGATCTCCCTTGGCGTTCAAAATCCCTGATGCTGCCATATAAATACGCATCGCTTTTGGTACTGATGGATACTGCCTTGCCCCATTTGGCAGCGCGGTTGTAATAATAAGCGGCAAAACGAAGTTTGATAGAGTCGAGCTTGCGGCTATTGACACCATTGTCAAACCAAAAAATATCGGGCTTATATTTATCTACCAATTCTTGACAACGTGCCAACCACTCTTCTAAAAAAGCCTTGCTTTGTGGTGCATCATTCTGGTCTTCTATCACTTCCTCTCCGGCTTTAGGTGCCTTACGTACTGGTGGCAATTGTGGTGGGCCATAAAAGTCGGCATACTTAGGATCGAACAAATCATTTTTTGTTTTTAACGTTGGATACATAAAATCCCAATTCTCCATCCGATGATTGGATACGCCAAACTTCAACCCTTGCTTACGGACAGCCTCGGATAATTCACCAATAATATCCTTATGTGGTCCCATGTTCTTGGCATTCCATTTAGTAAGTTTGCTATCATACATGGCAAAGCCATCATGGTGTTCGGCAGTTGGCACAATGTATTTGGCACCAGATTTTTTAAACAGTTCTGCCCATTCAGTGGCATTAAAATTTTCCGCCTTAAACAATGGAATCAAATCCTTATAACCAAAACTATCTACCGGGCCAAAATGTTCTTCGTGCCATTTTTGTACACCACCATTACTGTACATGTGCCGGGGATACCACTCGCTTGCATGGGCCGCAACAGTATATACCCCAAAGTGCATGAAAATACCAAACTTGGCATCCTTAAACCATTCTGGCACCGTATAATTTTCTTTTATCGACTCCCATGTGGCATTATATGGCCCTTGGGGAATATCCGCAGCCCTGTCATTGGGTAATTTAATGGTAACACGCGGAGGTGTTGGTTGCTTAAAAGTAGCAGTGGCACTACTATCCTGCGCAGTGGCATTGAGTTGTAGGGCAACAAGACAAACACCCAAAAGCGATTTTATATATTTCATTGTGTAATTTTATCACCCCCCATGTTAAACCGATATTTTAAGAAGAACTCAATATAAATGCAATGCAGTAATGGTTACAGGGCCTACCAAACCAGAAGGCTGCACGCTCCAAGTGGAGGCATCAAAGTTTTTATAGGCAACATTTACAAAGTTTATTTCATGATATTTACGCCATTCAATATTGTGGCTGTCCATATACCGAATCCTGTTTGCCATCAGGTTTGCCACTTCCACAGTGATGGTGTTATCGCCTTGTTTTAAATACGCACCAATATTTGCAGTAAAAGGTAACGACCATAAAATACCCACCTCTTTTCCATTGATGGTAACCCTTGCACTTTCATCAACCTTGCCGAGTGCCAACAAATAGTCTTTCGCATCCTTTTTATTCAAGGAAAAATGTGTTGTATAGTTGGCAATACCAGAAAAAGCTTCTGTTGTAGCATCACCACTTGCTGTATAAGGTTGCAATGTTTTTTGCTGCTGACTAGCAGGCAATTTAGGGCCACCAGAAATAAAGTCAACCTTCCAATCATTGGTTAAGGTAATTACTTCATTGCTTGGTTTTAAATAATTCCAAGCATTGCCAGTTGCTGTTTTATCAGCTGTTTTAAGAATGATGGCTTCGCCAGATTGTAATTGGATACGCACTTGCGTAGCACCATTCTGAGCAAAAGATTTAGCAATGCCAGTTGCACCAGTCTGAGGATCCAATACCGTTACAGATGCACTTGAAGCTTCAAGGGTAATGGTGGTATCAATTGCATCGGCGGTGTGATTTACAATGTAATAATACTTACCATCTTCTACCTTACGACGGATAAACTTCAAGCCTAAATCTGTCATGGTTTCTCGCTTTAGTTTAGCATAAGCCAAACCTTCCTGTACATCTTCCGATACTATTATTTTACCCCTACCAATCTTTGCTTCGCTGATAGAACCATCCACTTTTATAAGCGCAATAGAGGCAATAGTCTGTTTCAATAATGCCCTTTGCTCTTCCAGATGAGATAACCCCGGAACATCTTTTGGCATGGATTGTAACACAATAGTATAACCTTGTTCTGCCATACCAATAATGCTTTGCAGGGTACTTACAGGCATCAATTGTGTTGCAGAAACAAGAATAACCTTATTAGGTGTCCGCTTTGATTTCAATGCAGAAGTATATAAATCGCCCAACATCTTGTCGCTCACAAAATCAAAAGAGTAACCACTTTGTTGAAGTGCTTTTACATTTTTATAAAACGGCGTTGGGTGCAACCAAACATCTATTGAATGGATTGCCAATGGCATTTCCAACCCTTTGCTGGTGTTCCACGCATCAAATATTGGCCAGTAAGCCAATATCTCATTGTCGCTTTGTCCGGCTTGTAATACAGATTGGCAACGGGAAATAT
>JANYEU010000025.1 GCA_025362915.1 Chitinophagaceae bacterium
AAACATTAATTTTCCATTAAACATCCTTCCCTTAATTCCTATGGCTTCATTCCAACCATATTCTGCTTGCAGTGCGGTATTGAATACCCTGCTGGATGGACGTATTTCTGCCAAGGATGGCGGACTAAATCCTTTGGCAACTTCCCCATATACTGTCACACCCTTCAATAGGTTATATCCTACAGACACCCTAGGCATTGCAACAATATCAGTATGCTTGTGGGTATAGTTATTACTATTATCTGTTAATCTTTTGTTCGAGAATGTCTGGTTATTGGCACTAACACCTAATTGCATAGTTAGCTTCCCTGCACTAATCTGGACTTGAGAAAAGGCAAACCATTGGCTACTGTATATATTATCCTTAAACTGCACGGTATCCCGATTGCCATTCCTATTCCCATCATCTTCAATATTGGAATGGTTGTGCAGGTACTCTCCACCAGTTATCCATTGCAATTGCGCTGTATTTAATTGATGCTGATAGATGAGTTTGGCATTGATGCCCGCATTGGTTTCGTGACGGGTTTCGTAGTTGGTGATGAATGGATTGAAGAAATTGGTATGATGAAACACCACCGAAGCGTCAGTAGAAAAGGACTTGTTGATTGTATAAACATGGTTCAGTCCTGCAAAGAAAGTATTGTTATCTATGGCACTTTTCTGCTGCACAGCACTAGGAAAGCTACCTGCAGCCTGCCTTGCCAATGTTGGGTCTTTCTGCATCTGTGCCAGTGTAATCCCTCCAGGCGTTTGGTAATGCAGACGGGTATAGAAACTACTAAAATTGAACTGTTGCCTATCGGTTTTATAAGAAGCCGTGTAGGTTATATTGTCTTTGTGCGATGCCGATTGTTGCCTATATCCATCACTTTGTTGGTGACTCTGCAATAGTTGATAACTGAAATGATGTGCTTGGTGCTTCCATAAAAGTAATTCTTGCAGTGCACCAAAACTACCGCCATTCACGTTAGCAGAATAATGATTGGTTGATTTATCAACAAACTCATTCTTGGTTTCCAGCAATAACAATCCACCCTTGCCAGCACCATACATACTTGCTGTGGCACCTTTGGTTATTTCTGCAGAGGTTATTTGTGTTAGGTCTATCAGGTTTAGGTAGGTGTTACCACCGCCATCAGTAAGTGGTAGGTTATTCCAATAAACCTTTACGTCCCGCACACCAAAAGGGGAGCGCAATAGGCTACCCCGCACAGACAATCTGAAACTATTGGGGCTACGTTCCTCCATCCGCACACCTGGCACCGTATTCATGGCAGGCAATATAGAGTTGGTACCAATAAGTTGCAATTGTTTATCACCAAGTACCGCAACAGAGGCAGGTGCCGTTGCCCATTTCTTATTATAACGAAAAGCCTGAACGGTAACATCAGGAAGGATATCACTAGGAATTAAAGGATCTCTAATTTCTCCAATAATATAATCTTCCGCAACCTTAACCGAATTCATTCCTCCAAGAATTGTATCTTTCATTTGCGCACATAATGCAAGTGGCAGCATCAAAACCATTAACCAAACAATCTTTTTCTGCATAAGGAGGGCATCTATTTTTTACTTTTAGGGTGTATCTATATGATACGCAGCAAATGTCGGGTAATAAGGCTTTAACTTCCCTACCCTATTGTAAAAACATAAATAGTCCGTCATTCGGATGTACTTGGTTTGCCATCCGCGTGTACTTAATTGTACATCAACTTGTACTTAAAAAGATATAAAGAGAATATATATTAGTTTGCGTAAACAGCTAAAACAATCTGCAGTACTCTGATAACCACAATTTTTACGCAGGAGAAGCGGTATATTCTAAATTATTGGTGTATAAATTATCCGGGCAAACGCATATAAATTTGTTTTTCTTTAAAACTATGGCTAGACTGAATAAATTGATTCATTTTAATCTTTTGCCTCAAGCCGGCAAGCTTCGTACTTACAACGCCACTACGGTTAGCCCCTTTGAGAAAAATATCCCTTCGGATTTTTCTCAATTTTAGCTTCGCTAAAACCGGATTTCCCTAAGGTGGCTTATGTAAGCACTGGTGGAAATGCGGGTATTGGTATATTTTAAGCATTTTAAATTTATATGCGTTTGCCCTGATAAATTATTTTCTACCAATACCGAATCCCCTCATTTTTGTTGGAATAGTAAAATGTAATAATCGGAACATTGAAAGATTCAGTTGTAAAATGATGACGTATCTAACAGCCATTCATATCTGCTCACTTTCTTTTTAAGGTTACAATATATTAGTAAACAAACACTAGCTCAATAAATAATAAATGAAAAGAATCATTCTTTGCCTTGCCATTAACTCCATTTCGTTGATGGCTATTGCACAACAAAAGGTTGTAAATACGGAATCGCAAATTCTGGCAAATAAAATAGAAAAGAAAGCATTAAAAAGAAAGGTTGCCATTGCACGTTTTTCAAATGAAACTGCTTATAGCAAAGGAATATTTTACAATAAAGAAAATGACCCAATGGCCAAACAGGCACTTGATATACTCTCATCCAAGCTGGCAGCATCGCAAAAGTTTATTCTATTAGAGCGCAGTGATATGGATAAAATAAGTAGTGAACGAGTTTTGACAGATGGCTCTCAAAAGATAGGGGCAGATTATCTAATTCTTGGCTCCATTACTGAATTTGGGCGTAAAAACGTTGGAGAGGTAAAAGTATTTTCAAAGAGTGTAAAACAAGTAGTTGAAGCAGCGGTCAATATCCGCTTGGTTGATGTTTCCACTGGTCAGGTAGTTTATTCGGAAGAGGCAAAAGGGGAAGCAGAAACCACCGATAAAACGGTATTGGGGTTAGGACAAAATGCAGGATATGATGCTACGCTGAGCGATAAGGCAATAGCTGCCGCCATATCTAAACTTGTAGAAAACATCATTAACAACTGTACCAACAGGCCTTGGAAGTCCAATTTTCTATCGTACGATAATGATGGAATAATTATACCGGGAGGCAAAAGTCAGGGATTACAAGTCGGCGATGTATATGAAGTTGTGCAAAAAGGGAAATCCATTAAGAATCCTCAAACAGGAACAACCATTGAGTTACCCGGGAAACCAGTAGGTAAGGTAAAAATAGATTTTGTTGGCGGCGATTCGTCTCAAAATGAATTTTCTATGGTATCGTTTACGGAAGGCAGCATTGACAAACAACACTTAAATAATTACTACATCAAAGAAATCAGATAATGAAAAAGCTATTTTGTGTACTCGCAATCCGGGTTGCCTTACTTACAAGCTGCAAGGCCGTAAAAACCACCTCTTCTGGTTTGGATAGCCAGTCTTTTTTAGTTCTGTTGGGCAATCCAAGTAGTTACTCTAATGGGGGTAGAAGTTACCATTGACAACAAACCATCCTTTACAGCCAACGTGAACAAGGTTCATTTTAAACCTTCGAGAGATAAGGTTTATGGTATAAATCCTGGCGCACATGCTGTTATCATAAAAACCGCGGGCACAATAATATACAACCAACAAATATTTGTTTCGACGCAGGAAACCAAGAAAATTACATTGCCATGAAGAAACAGGCTTGTTTGTTAATACCCTTTATCCTCTTGATTGCCTGTGCCCCACAAAAAAAACGTTTGTATTCTTGGGGTCATTACGATGAGGCAAGCTATTATTACCTAAAGAATAAAGACGAAAGGTCAACCCAGGTATTGCTGGAATCCTACAAAAATATTATCGAAAAACAAACTGGAATAAGGGGCATTGTGCCTCCTGGGATCTATGCAGACTATGGCTTTTTGTTGATTCAACTCAAACGGACTGTAGAAGGGAAAGCCATGTTGCAGAAAGAAGTTGAACTTTTTCCTGAGTCGAAAGTATTTATTGACCGAATTCTAAAAACAATCAACTAATGAACAGACAAACCTTTTTTTGGGCAATACATTGCGCTCATCCCTCTAATCCATTTCACCTACCGTATCCCTGCTCTTACCGCCCTTTATGGGAAAGTAGCCTAAATGGACTTGCATGCAGTACTGGCAGTGCCCTACTTTTGACCCCATAAACAAAAATAATAAAATGGAAAACAATGAGGGTAGAAGCAACAGCAGGTTCTGGTTAGGTGCTTTCTTTATAATTGGTGGAGGATTATTGCTGGCAAGCAGAATGGGATTCCCAGTGCCAGAATGGGTATTTTCGTGGGAGGTATTGATTATTGCCATAGGACTTATGATAGGCATTAAACATCGCTTTCAAAGTGGTGGATGGTTGATGATGGTTGCTGTAGGTACATTCTATCTGTTGGATGAAAGGATTGCCGATGCCACGCTTCATCAATACCTCTTACCGATATTGATAATATATCTGGGTATTCATTTTGTACTCTTTCCCAAGAAAAGAGGTTTCAAGAACAGATGGAAGACCAAATGGGATGAGAAAGCACAAGAGGCATTTAGTGGAGCATTTAACGGGAATAGCGATACTTTTTCTTCTTCTGCCACTACAACTGGAGGGGATGATTTTATCTATGTAAGTTCAGTGTTTAGTGGTGTAAAAAGAACTGTATTCTCCAAAGATTTTAAGGGCGGCGAAATAAACTGCGTATTTGGTGGTGCCGAAATAGATTTGCTTCAGGCTGATATACAAGGCACTGTAACAATAAAATTAGAAGAGGTATTTGGTGGGGTGGAACTACGCATACCCGAAAACTGGACAGTACGCACCCAGATAGACGGCGTATTTCATGGCGTAGATGATAAAAGAAGGTTTCAAGCAACAGTGGATGCCAATAAAGTACTTATTTTGAGGGGCTCTGCGGTATTTGCAGGTATAGAGATAAAGAGTTGGTAGGCGTATGAAAAACTTAAATTGCTTAATCATTCCATTCATTTAATCATTGGTATAAGGTGGCTTCAACAACACGATATAGGGAGAAATACCTACTGGCAATTGCGCTTTGGTGGCTGCTTTGGGTATTGATGCAATGGAACGTGATTCTTAAGTTTGGTTTCACAGAAAAGGAAGCCATCATTGATAGCTTGGTAAGCAATATGCTGTTATGCCTGGCGTGTTTTGTAGTGTTCAACAACATGCGGTATTACTTACCCAAAGCACAAAAGCACTTATATCTGGTTACCATCAGCACGATATTAAGTTGTTTGTGGCTTATTTGCCTGCGGGTGGTATTGGGGATAACCTTTAAGAATGACAGTCCATACATACTATTCCTACAGCAATCTTCTACAGTCCGTTTTGGGTTTTCATTCTTAATGATTGGTTGCATGTCTGCCATAGGTCTTTTATGGTACTCCCAAAAAGAACAACAGGAGATGGATGCACATAAAAAAGAAGTGGAGCAACTGGCAAGGAAGGCAGAGTTATTCAATTTGAGGCAGCAATTGCAACCACATTTCTTGTTCAACAGCCTCAATTCCATCAGTGCCTTAACGGGTAGCCAACCAGAGAAAGCAAGAGAAATGATACAGCAGTTATCAGACTTTTTGCGAAGCACATTACGCAAGGAAGACCATCATTGGAATAGTTTGCAAGATGAATTGGCCCATCTGAAACTATATCTGGACATTGAGAAAGTACGATTTGGACACAGGTTGCAAACAGAGATAAACATTGAGGGGGCAATAGGGAATTTGCAGGTACCATCCCTATTGTTGCAACCTGTGGTAGAAAACTCGATAAAGTTTGGGTTGTATGATACCATTGGCAATGTGACAATAAGTATTATGGCAAAGCAAATAGGCAATATATTGCAGGTAACCGTTCAAAACCCTTATGACGCATCAACAACAGAAGTTCCTGTTGGTACTGGTTTTGGGCTTCAATACATTAAGCGAAGGCTCTTTCTATTGTTTGGAAGGAATGATTTATTACAGACAATCCAACAGGATAATACTTTTATCACCCAAATAAATATACCCCAAAAGATATGACATGTATAATAATAGATGATGAGCCGCTGGCAAGAAGCATTGTACGGGAATATTTACAAAATCATCCATCCATAGAAATAGTGGCTGAATGTAATGATGGTTTTGAAGGATTGAAAGCCATACAACAGTACAATCCACAATTAATTTTTCTTGACATCCAAATGCCCAAGATAAATGGGTTTGAGTTATTGGAATTGCTGGACACGTTGCCCAAAGTAATATTTACAACTGCCTTTGAGGAGTATGCCTTGAAGGCTTTTGACAATAATGCCATTGATTATTTATTAAAACCATTCAGCAAAGACCGTTTTGAGAAAGCCTTGCAAAAGGCAATACAACAGACTACAGATATAAAAACAACAGAAGCAGTGGTGGAAGAAGCTGCACTATCGGCACAGCAAATAACGAGGGTAGTGTTAAAGGATGGTGGTAAGATACGCATCATCTCCATCATGCAGATACAGTATATGGAAGCTGCCGACGACTATGTGAAAATATATACTTCCGAAGGATATTTCCTTAAAAAGAAGACCATGGGTTTCTTTAATGAAAGCCTGCCGCCACAACAATTTGTGCGCATACACCGGTCGTACATTATCAATATCCAATTGATAAACAGGATTGACGCTTACGAAAAAGAAAGTTGGTTGGCAATACTTACCACAGGGCAGAAGCTGCCCATCAGCAAAACAGGATATACAAAACTGAAAGAGGTGTTGGGGATATGAGGCGTTAAAATTATTGAAGATGAATGTGAATGTTAAGCGAAGTGCCTCCGAACTGCCAACAACAAAGAACCAATGATTTTATACTTTAACAGGATTAAAAGTCCACTTTCAACTTTGGGTAATACTGCTTTATTACATCCTTTAAGTCCGCCACATCTGCCACTATATCATCAGGGTCTGTGTTTCTGTTAGTATCCTCATTCAGACCAAGCCAAGCCCTAGTGATTGTTTTATTGGCTTGTTTGTATTGAATCACTTTCCAGTAATAATCCGGTTCTGGCACATCTTTCATCTTTTTGGGGTGAGTGGTGCTTATCAGTACGCCTGTCCAAACCTTTATGTTATCTATTGGCCCTATCTTATATTGATGGTTTAGGCTATCATAACCACGAGAAAGTTTCAACACATACTGCTCAATCGCCTCCCATTGGTGTTCGTTAAAGTACTTTGCCTGCGGCCAGGTATTGGAGAAATAATTGGTTTCTAGTGCGGCATCTTCTGCAAAATCAAAGGCAGTATATGGATTCACATGTCCTCTATCTCGTGGATGTGTAGTGTTCGTCCTATTCCAATCCTCATATTCATTGTCATTTGCCAGCACTTTATTTTGTAGTGGTGGCGCAGAATCTTTGGTAAAATTGGCGAACTTACCCTCCCGCTTTACCTTGGGTATTATGGTAGAATGAGCGGTGGTCTGCACATAAAACCCCAATATTTCTGCGGACTGTACCGTATCAAACTGCATGGTGTAGTATTTATGCTTTACCTCAATGGTATGCTGGGCATAAATACTAGTTGTGCTTAGTAGTGTGAAGAAAAGAAGTTTTTTCATAAGAGTTTGTTTTATTAAAATGCCCTGTAAATCTTTATTGTATATCCAAAAAATAATTTTTACTCTTTTTGCGACACAGCTTTATAATTCCTAATATCAATATTGAGTCGAAATAAGTCCTTTTTAAACTCCAAATCAATACCCTTACGAATACTAGCAAACTGAACAATATTATCAATATCTCCACTCATCTTTTTTTGCTCAATTTTTTCTATCAAATCTTCTTCATACTTTTTTGATAGTCCCCCATTTATATTTCTTTCAACAATCAGAATATCTTTATCTATTTCTATAAGTAATAATACATCAATTATATAAAGAGCTTTATTCAAATCTTCGTCTGACTGTGCATTATCATTAATTTTTAAATAGCTTGATTGGAATCTTAATTTATTAAGGAATCGTTTTATTTTTCTTGGCGAGCCTAAATCTTTTATCTCATTTAGTCGCAATTTGATTGCTTTATTTAGTATTTACGCGAATCAAGGGTTGAAAATATTCAATGGCCTAGTCAATAAACAGGTTGTATAAAGTCCTGAAAGGACGGATTATAACAGTTTTAACCCATCGAAAAAGATGATAAAATTGTTTGGGATGCGAGGGGTTTTACCCCATCGCTATCATAATCCGTCCTTTCAGGACTTGCTGTAACCATTCTTTGTTGCCTTAAATACCCATAAAAGCATTTTATTAGTTTCAACCCTTGATTCGCATTATTTACGATTGCTTGACTTTAATAAATTGATTCTTCACTTTATTGCGTTGATAATAGAAGTAATAGAATACACCAAATAGAGCCGACACAAGGATAATTAAAACTAGATACTCACCTAAACCCCAACGAAATTCCCGTTTGAATTCATTTAGGGTTTGGATATCTATACTTGTAATAGAATCTTTAGGCAGTGAAACACTTTTAAACGTTGTGTCGATTGGTTTCCTATGACCTAATCGAATCAAACTAGTTTTAATAGAGTCTTTTATAACCCCTGCATTCTTTTGGGGAGAAGGGATGTTTTTTTGCCTACGATTTGTCAAATTATCTTTTTGTTGTGTTGTATCTTGCCTTTCAAGAGTAGACGATACACAACACCAAGTGGACTTATTAAATATTGTATCAACAAATTTTATGAGAACGGTATCCTTCTTTTCTTTTAAATCAATATATCCATTACTAAAAGACCACAGAATCATACCTGCAGCCAATATGCCAGTTATAAGTATGAGAAAAGAGAATAAATTTTTGAAATATTTTTTATTCATTTGATTTGATTATAAGGCTATCTATTTTTTTTTATACGGAATTGGTACGATAAGTTGTACTAATTTTTCTATATATAACGAACCGAGACGTTGTGGGTCATCATTAGATTCATTTATTTTTTTCAATTGGTTGCCTAAGTTTTTTGATACTTCATCTAAGTTCATTGCCAAAATAAAAACGGTATTTATTTTGGCATCTTCATAATCTTGTGGCTTTGAAGCAGGATCACTAATTAACTTACTAATGTGAATCAAGGGTTGAGAATAAAAAAAACATTATTGAGACATACCATATCAATTGTATGATACGTTTTAGTATTATGTTTCAAGAAAAATTAATAGCGATCTACTTTTTTATTTGCGAAAAGTACGAAAAGGAGTTAAAATATCAATGTATGCGATTCAGTAATAATGCCACACCTGATTTTACAGACGAGGAGGTGCTGACCGTTTACTTTTTTGCCATGATTGAAGAACGTCGTTTCAGGAAAAGCGAAATACACTCATTCACC
>JANYEU010000030.1 GCA_025362915.1 Chitinophagaceae bacterium
TTCGTTTCAATCTTTTGGTGATAAACCAAAAGGATTTCCTCTGCAATCCCTCACGCGCTGACGCAGCTGGTACCTTCTACATCGTTGTAGTGTTTAACATACTGCCAAGACTCATATCATTTTCTCTTTTAAATAGTACGCAGTCAAATTGCTATCGGCATACGCGACCATTTCCTCTGGCGTTCCTGAAAATGTAATTGGGCATGCGCTTGTGGTGCCCAAGATAGAGGTTGATAAACTTTTTGATATGCCGGACGAGTATCTAACTAGTCTGTTAGTCTTTGCCAAGCCTATTGCCAAAGCCATAGAGAAGGCTTATCCTTGCAACAGGGTAAGCATTTTAACCGTAGGATTGGAAGTGCCCCATGCGCACGTTCATCTTATTCCGATGGATAAAACAGAGGACATGAACTTATTGAATGATAAATTAAGCCTTACTAAGGAAGAATTAAAAGAGGTACAGGAAAGGATATTGGGATATATGCAGGGTTAACTACATGAATAGTGCGTCTCTAAACCCTTGTATGATTCGAAATCCTGTAAGGCAGCAATGCATTGTTTCATGGCTTCTGAAATAGCCTTTCTCCTTCAAAAAACTTAATGTATGCCACGGGGACTCTCCCGTGACATACAATACGTTTTTTGGCTCATCAATCAATATTCATTAACATTAAAACTAAACAAAATAAGGCAGTGGAGTAGATAAAACTTCTTTATTGCCTCTTTTTATTTTGACTATCTACTTAAGACTTTTGACTCTTGACTCTTGACTTTCAACTATCGACTTTTCGACTCTAACAACTATTTCTTTATCCTATCTGCATTCTTGGCAATAAACTCTTCCCAACCCTTTAGCCCCTTGGTTTGCTTGCCGAGGATGGACGACGATTGGTAATGGTGGCAAAGCGCCACGGCCAAGGCATCGGTGGCATCGTAGTACTGTGGTTTGGTTTCAATCTGCAACACCGTCTTTAGCATCATCCACACCTGTTCCTTATCCGCATTGCCATTGCCGGTAATGGATTGTTTTACCTTCTTGGGGCTATACTCTGTAATGGATAATCCTGCCTGCATGGCCGCCGCAATGGCCACCCCTTGTGCCCTGCCCAGCTTTAGCATACTCTGCACGTTCTTGCCAAAAAAGGGAGCTTCTATCGCAAAAGTGGTGGGCCTGTATAGCCTTACCAGTTCTACCACCTTGGTGTGTATCTTTTCCAGTCGTTCATAAATGTCTTCATAGCTGGTCAGTTTCAAGGTGTCCATCAACAGTACCTGCGGTTGCTTGCCATCGGTTTTCAGCACGGCATACCCCATCAGTTGCGTACCCGGATCTATCCCTAATATTATGTTCGGTATTGTACTCGTTTCTTGCATCAATGCCATTAATATTTATGATTGAATGATTTGAATGAAAGAAAATGAAACCATGTCAGTATAAAGAAGCAAAAGAAATCTATTTTACGCACCCGATGTCTATTTATTAATATTCAGGACAATGTCTTTTTCTTCAACACATAGTAAGAGATTATGGGGACTTATGTTTCCTTGGATATAACTTTATAACCCGTAGAAGTATTTTGCCACTGATAGCACTAATAAACGCGAATGTGCTTTATTAGTTTTTATTAGTGCTATCAGTGGCAAATTAATCTTGATGGCATCTTTTGAAAAGAAGTTATATAGTAGATTTAAATTAACAAGGCTACCGTGTTTCCTTTTAGCGAAGAAGAAATTCAACACATGGTAACATAGAAAGAATAGTAAACATAGAATGGCTATGTGTTCTATATCCCTATGTTACCATGTGTTGAAGGTTTTACTCCGCATAAATTATATAACATAGAAACAGTAGCTCCATTATATTTGCTATGTGGTAAAATTGCTTTCTATATCTTTTTAAAACCGTTCTTTGCACAGCAATAAAGCTTCTTTTTGAATAAACAACTAAAAATACTACTCAATTATTTTGTCGGACCAATAATCTTTATCTGGTTGTCCTACAGCATCTACCAACAGATTGTGGCGCAGAAAGACTTAAAACAATCGTGGGAAGTGATACTGGATACTTTTAGCAGCACCGCTCAATGGCGCGTATATACGGTGTGTAGTTTGATGATATTGAACTGGGGGCTGGAGGCAAAAAAGTGGCAATTGCTGATGCGCCCCATACAAACCCTTACTTTTAGGAGGGCATTCAGGGCGGTATTTAGTGGTCAGGCATTGGCACTAGGCACACCAAACAGGGTGGGCGAATATGTGGGCAGGGTGGTGTATATGAAAGATGGCAACAGGCTTAGGGCCTTGTCGCTATCGGCGGTGGGTAGTGTGGCGCAGCTGTTGGTCACTTTCTTTTTGGGGTTTATCAGCCTTGTTTATGTTTACTTTTTGCTAGACCTCAACCCCACCTTAACACACCCCTTATCCATGTTGTGGCTAAAAGGGTTGCTGGCAGTAATCTTTTCTGCAACTATTGTGTTATTCTTATTCTATTATAATTTGGCTTGGATAACCAGTATGCTTGAAAGGATACCTTTTGTAGCCAAGTATAGTTATTTTATCCAGAAGTTAGAAACATTGCACAGTAAGCAATTAAACATTATTATTGGGCTTTCGCTCACCAGATACTTGGTTTATGTGTTACAATATTTACTGCTTTATCAATTTTTTGGCATAAATATTATTTGGTGGCAGATTATTTGCCTAACAAGCGTTCAGTTGTTAATCATGACATTGTTGCCAAGTATTGCACTGGCAGAGGTAGGCATCAGGGGTAAGGTCAGTATCGCCTTGTTTTCATTGCTTACCACAAACTCTTTAGGCATCATAGCAACGTCGGGCAGCATTTGGTTGATTAACTTGATAATACCTGCCTTGGCTGGTAGTTTGATGATACTTGGTTTGAGGATTGTAAGGAAGTAGGAAAGATTTAGTTGTAAGTTTAAAGTCTAAAGTTGAAGGTCTAGAGCTTAAAGGATGTTAAGGCTAGATTAATTATGATAAGAAAAAGAGAATTATGAAATCATTTGGTATAGCTGTTTTGTTTTTGCTGATGGGCATCAGGATATGTAATGGCAATGAGTTTTGTGGACTGACCAACACTGCATTCCAGAATCAGGAGTCGATAAACTATACGGTGTATTACTCTGTGTTTGGCATTTATTTAAATGCCGGCAATGCAACATTTACGGCAAACATTGAAAAGTATGATGGCAAACCAGCCTATCATGTGGTAGGTTTGGGAAACAGCAACCCGAGTTACGACTTTATTTTTAAGGTACGCGACAGGTATGAAAGTTATATAGATACAACCAACCTATTGCCCGAAAAGTTTCTACGCACCATTGACGAAGGAGGCTATAAGCAAGTGGAAAACGTAACGTTTAACCATAAGACAAACACGGCAACAACGCTGAAAGGTGTGGTTCCAATGCCCAGTTGTGTGCAGGACGTGATTAGTTCTATTTATTATTCCAGAAACATTGATTTTAATAAATATAAGCCCTACGACAAGATTCCTTTCGCAATGTTTTTAGATAATACGGTGTACAACCTTTACATTAAATACGCGGGCAAGGAAAGAATTAAAACCAAGTACGGAACTTTTAATGCCATCAAGTTCAAGCCATTGTTGGTGAAGGGAACCATCTTTGACGGAGGCGAAAAAATGACGGTGTGGGTAACCGATGACCCCAACCATATACCTATCCGCATAGAAAGTCCCATTGCTGTTGGTTCGGTAAAAGTGGATATGATGGGCTTTAGCAACCTTCGTCGCCCGATGAGTGCACTTATTAGCAGATAAAAGTTAGTGAACAGTAACTGTAAAATAAATTACCCATGATAGGTCATCGTTTCTTCAAATTTGATCCAAATGAGAATGCTAAAAGCAAGTTTGAGCAGATGCTGGACTTGTTTACGCAATTGCTTACCTATACCAATGGGGATGCATCGGAAGCTTTTAGTTGGATGAATGAACTGGATAAGAAATATCAATTCACTAATAATGAATATGGTATGGGAGACTTCATTGATGAGCTAAAAGAGAATGGCTATCTACAAGAAAACCCAGCAAATGGAGACTTTAAGATTACGGGCAAAACAGAACAATCCATCCGTAAGAAAAGCTTGGAAGAGATCTTCGGCAAACTAAAAAAGTCCAAGCAAGGTAATCACCAAACATTCAAGCCAGGTCAGGGAGATGAGGTTAGTCCCGATAACAGACCTTACCAATTTGGCGATTCTTTAGACCAGATTGATTTTACGGAGAGCATCCGCAATGCACAGATTAATCATGGCGTGGAAAGCTTCAAGATGCACGAGGATGACTTGCAGATACGAGAAAACGATTTCAAGACACAGACTTCTACTGTGCTGATGATAGACATTTCTCACTCAATGATTTTGTATGGGGAAGACAGGATAACGCCTGCCAAGAAAGTGGCGATGGCTTTGAGCGAACTGATTCAGACAAAATATCCAAAGGACACGCTAGACATAGTAGTGTTTGGCAATGATGCCTGGACGATAGAGGTAAAAGATCTTCCTTACTTGCAAGTGGGGCCTTATCATACCAATACGGTTGCGGGTTTGGAATTGGCAATGGACTTGCTAAGGCGTAGAAAGAACCCTAACAAACAGATATTCATGATTACGGATGGCAAGCCAACTTGCCTGAAGATAGGTAGCAAGTATTATAAGAACAGTTTTGGCTTGGATAGAAAGGTGGTAAACCGTTGTATTAATTTGGCTGCGCAATGCAAGAAGTTGAAGATCCCCATCACTACATTTATGATTGCCAGCGACCCATACCTGCAAAACTTTGTGCAGGAGTTTACCGAGATGAACAATGGAAAAGCCTTCTTCGCAAGCCTCGACAAGCTTGGTGCATTCATCTTTAAGGATTTTGAAAGCGGTAAAAGAAAGACAGTCTATTAGAACAAGTTATACGTTTTACGTTGTAAGTTATACGTATTAGTCGCTAACATTACTCGCTCTTATGTAAAACTTACAACGTAAAACGTACAACTCCCAAACATTACTCAATGAAACTACACTCCCTCAATGCAGGATATTTTAAATTGGATGGCGGTGCCATGTTTGGTGTGGTGCCTAAAACAATCTGGCAAAAGCAAAACCCTGCCGACGAAAACAATATGTGTAGCTGGGCATTGCGTTGTTTATTGATGGAGGATGGAGATAAGCTTATTCTGATAGATACCGGAATGGGTGATAAGCAAGATGCCAAATTCTTTTCATATTACTATCTCTTTGGCGACGACACATTAACTGGAAACCTCTATAAACTAGGGTTTAAGAATGAAGATATTACTGACGTAATACTTACCCATCTGCATTTTGATCATTGTGGTGGTGCCATTATCCGTGATGGGGAAAGCCTGAAACCTGCGTTCCCCAATGCCACCTTTTGGAGTAATGAAGCGCATTGGCAATGGGCGATTAATCCTAATGCAAGGGAGAAGGCTTCTTTTTTAAAGGAGAACATCCTGCCTATGGAAGCCAATGGAAAGCTGCTTATGGTTGATTCATCCAATATAGAAATAACCAATAATCTATTGGCGGCTGCCCCTTCATCCATCAGTAATCATCTGTCTTTCCGTTTTGCCAATGGACATACCAAGGCCATGATGTTGCCGCAGATACAATATAAAGGACGGACTATTGTTTATATGGCAGACTTGCTTCCTTCGGTTGGGCATATCCCAATGCCTTATGTGATGGGTTACGACATGTTTCCCTTACTGACCATGGAAGAGAAAGCCGCTTTCTTTAAGGAAGCTGTGGATAATGATTATATCCTCTTTTTAGAACACGATCCACTCAATGAATGTATCACCTTGCAGCAAACAGAAAAGGGTATTAGGGTAAAAGAGCTGTTTACCTTGACAGATATATAAGGTCTGTGGCAACATCAGCTATCAATATAAAATTCAAATTAGGGCAGATAATTCGAGTGATAAGACACCTGTTAGAAAATTTATGCCACATATTTTCTTGCAACAACACACCTGTTAGATAATTTAGGTCACTCGTTTCAAGAAATAAGACACCTGTTAGATAATTTATGCCACTTAATTCTTTTTACAACACACCTGTTAGGTAATTTATGCCTCTTGTTTTTTTTACAAGACACCTGTTAGATAATTTATGCCACTTAATTCTTTTTACAACACACCTGTTAGGTAATTTATGCCACTTGTATTTTTTACAAGACACCTGTTAGATAATTTAGGTCACTTATTTTTTTTACAACACACCTATTATTTTCGTTTTGTGCTTTTTTGAGGAAAAATTGAATTTGTTTGAGCGTATAAGGATGTCTGAATCAGGATTAGAATGATTGCTGGATTAGTAGGATTTGTATTCCCACATCTTAAATATCCTTACATCATTCTAATCCTGTTTCAGACAAATAAATTCGCCGTTGTTTGGTCTTATTGACCAACAACTATAAAAGCAGAAGCCCTATATCTGAATAATTAAACTTCCTATCATTTGTTGTTGGTCAAGAAGACCAAACAACGGCGAGTGGGGAACACCAACAATGGCGGAAATGAAAAAGAGTTTGGCAAGACTTTAGTTGAGCTTAAAGACATTTGCAACTCAATAAAAATTGCGAATAAAGACGAAAAAACAATTGACATTCCATAATAGAAAACCAGCAGCCATTAATACAAGTATCCTATGTAGCTTAATTGTGATATTATTCGATAGGTAGTTTATCCTTATTTACTTTTGAAAGAAAAAGAAAGTTTCCCTGTGATGCACGGAAATAACGATTTCCATGTACCGCAGCTACTGCAGGTATTTTACTTGTGGATTTGCCTAACTAGGTTGTCAGGTTTCTTCCAATTCTCCCCAATATTTATGCACCCTTTAAAATATTGGTAGGATGGAACACTTTTATTCCTGCTTGCTTGTTACTTAATTTTGGATAGATGAAAGCCACAAGATATTTAAGAATAAATAACGATAAGGCACAGGAAAGGAGTCCTACTCTAGTTGCGTCATAGTGTCAATAAGAGTTGTATGCCATATTCGACAACGACCTAAACAAACTCAACATTAGGAGAGCAACTCAGAATTTGTATATTTGTGACATTACAAAATGATAAAAAATGATAATTGCAAATCCTATATACGATGTGGTTTTTAAAAGGATGATGGAGAACGAAAAGGTTGCAAGATTCTTTATCGGGACACTTTTGGAGCAACCCATTGAAACTATTGAAGTGAAACCACAGGAATATACCTACGAAGGCGAGTTTGATTTTTCCAATCCAAAGGATGTGGAAAAATATGAAAACAGGATCAAGGAACGCTATACGATATGGGTTTATCGGCTCGACTTTATTGCAACCATAAAAACTGAAACAGGGGAATACAAAAGGGTATTGATAGAAATCCAGAAGGCAAAGAACCAGATTGACTTAATGCGTTTTAGAAACTATTTGGCGGAACAATATAAAAAAGAGGACATCATAAACGGTGAAAAAGTAGTCCTGCCAATCATTACCATTTATATCTTGGGTTTCAAGTTGCCTGAGATATTGACCCCTTGCATCAAGGTGGAAAGGAACTACAAAGACCTTATAAACAAAACAACACTTGAAATAAAAAGCGACTTTGTAGAGAAACTGACCCACGATAGCTACGTTGTCCAGGTGGATAGGATTACAGACAGATACCAAACCAGGCTGGACAAATTATTAAGCGTTTTTGAACAGACAAACTTCGTGGACGACCAAAAGATCACCAAGGAATTCAATCATACTACAGATCTTGAAGAAGTGCAAATCATGACAGATATCTTGCATCATTCAGGTACCGATCCGGAAGAGAAAAAGAAAATAGAAACAGAGCAAGAAGCTTGGAGAACCATAAATGCGATGTTTGAAGACAAAGAGAAAAAATACTTGAAAGCATTGAACGAAAAAGACCAAATAATTGCCGACCTTATGAGAAAGCTTGACGGGAAGAAATAATATGGCACTGAACAGCGGTATCTCTCCGCTACCGCCCGTTAAATCACAATTTTCCACTGACTCGCTGTTACCGAAAGTATTTTACTTGTGGATTCTCTTAACTAGTTTGTCAGATTTCTTCCACTCCT
Source organism: Chitinophagaceae bacterium (assembly GCA_025362915.1). Taxonomy (GTDB): domain Bacteria; phylum Bacteroidota; class Bacteroidia; order Chitinophagales; family Chitinophagaceae; genus Parasediminibacterium. Next base: position 8,132 of record JANYEU010000030.1, read on the forward strand.
CCCCAATATTTATGCACCCTTTAAAATATTGGTAGGATGGAACACTTTTATTCCTCACTTTCGCACCTCAAATAATGTGATTATGCTGTTTAGAAATTTGAAGTTGGTTAACTACATAGTGTTCGGTAGGGGTAGCTTTAACCAGTTGGATACAATATTGGCACCTCAACGCAAGGGTGATGCCCCGATGATATTTTTGGTAGATCATTTCTTTAAAGGAAAGGCATTGCCAAACAGGATTCCGTTACGTGGAAAAGATAAGATAATATATGTTGATGTAACGTACGAACCCAAGACCACACAAGTAGATGCCTTGGCATTGAGTCTAAAGGAAGAGTTTGGTACCATAAGCGGCGTTATCGGTATAGGCGGCGGTAGTGCGATGGATTTGGCAAAAGCCGTAGGTTTGATGATGACCAATCCCGGCAGCAGTGCCGATTACCAAGGATGGGATTTGGTGCAGCAAGCAGGTGTATATAAAGCAGGCATCCCTACACTAAGTGGTACAGGTGCAGAGGTATCCCGTACAACGGTACTTACCGGTCCTACCCGTAAACTAGGTATGAACAGCGACTTTACGCCTTTTGACCAGATAATATTAGATCCGGAATTGACCAAGGGTGCACCTGCAAACCAACGTTTTTATACAGGGATGGATTGCTATATCCATTGCATAGAAAGCCTTGAAGGAACATTTCTAAATGAATTTAGTAAAAGCTATGGGGAAAAAGCCTTGCAGCTTTGTCAGGAAGTATTTCTGGGTAATAAGGAATGGACAGACGTACATGATGATAAACTGATGATGGCTTCTTATGCGGGAGGAATGAGCATTGCCTACAGTCAGGTGGGTGTGGCTCACGCTGTAAGCTATGGCTTGAGCTATTTATTGGGTACCAAACACGGAGTGGGCAATTGCATTGTGATGGATCATCTGGAAGAATACTATCCTGCTGGCGTGGCTGAATTTAAAAGAATGGTGTCTGAAAATAAGATAGATATTCCGCAAGGCATCTGTAATGGCTTGACAGATGAGGATTTTGAAAAGATGATAAACGTAAGCATGGGCATGAAACCATTGTGGGAGAATGCACTAGGCAAGGATTGGGAAAAGATAATGACCCGCGAAAAACTTAGGGCTTTATACGAGAAGTTGTAGGGTTTAGGTCTAAGTTATAAGTCGATAGTCGATAGCTTAAAGTCGTAAGTGAAAAGAGGTAGGTTTCAAATAGGACAACCTCTTTTTTACTTACGACTATCGACTTAATATTGAAGTTGATAGTGGAAGTTTAATTTTTAAGGTAGATTTAATACTTTTCAGGCAACAGGAAGCAAAACCTAATAATCTATACCTATAAGTTATTAGTCATTTATATTTCTTAGTATTTAATTTGAAGTTTAAATCAACCTTTTTTTTCTATCATTGCGCTTTCACCCTTCAACACCCTAAATTATGCAAAAAAGAAAATACGAAGTAGATATTCTACTTGCCTCCACTATAACTGTTGCGCTATTCTGCACGGCACTTACCTTTTTTATTACGCATTACTACGTAGATAAGGTTAAAGGTCCGTATGATGATGTACTTGGCAAGCCTAGTTCTTCATATACTGAAAACAATATGAACACCTCATGTAGTTATGATATAAAAACATTGGGGGGATTTCATTACATAAAACCTTTAATGTTTGTTGATAAACCTTGCGAGGACGATAGGTTGTTATCTTTAAAACAGACAATTAATTCAATTATAGATAGTTATAAATCTTCGGGCAAGTTACTTTCTGCCGGAATTTATGTAAGGGATTTATCAGGAAATAGTTGGATAGGCATTAATGAAGATGAAAAATTTAATCCAGGCACATTATTAAAAGTGCCAAAGTTGATTACTTTTCTTAAAATGAACGAATGTAAGCCAGGTGTTCTGGATGAGAAGGTATTGTTCGACAAGCAGATTGTATCCGTCCAATCACAAAGATTTAGTGCGCAACTTATTCAAGTTGGGCATATGTATACCATCCGTCAGCTATTGAAGCAGATGATACAATATTCGGATAGCAATGCAACTGCGTTACTGAACAAGCACATGGATGCAGTAATTTTTTCAAGATTATTTGCTGATATGGGGCTGCAATCGCCCAATGTAGGCAATAGTGCTGATTACACTATTTCTGTCAGGGATTATTCTATCTTTATGAGGGCGCTTTACAATGCAGCTTATCTTTCTATAGATGATTCGGAATATGCAACAGAATTATTGAGTGCCTCTGATTTTAAGGGCGGACTGATAAAAGACCTTCCGAAAACATTGCAGATTGCCAACAAGTTTGTAGAACCTGGGGATAAGTCAGAGTCAGAATTATCTGAATCTGCCATTGTGTACCTCAACAACAAAACTTATCAGGTAACGGTAATGACCAAGGGTGCTGATTATGAGAAGCTTCCAGAGCTACTCACTCAGATTTCTAAAAAGGTATATACTACCATGTTGAATTAGAGGTGGGTACTGATTTGCAATTTCTATTGCTTGAATTTTACAAAGAATACAAGTGTTACAACTGATATACCACCCTTTTCTTTGTCTCAAGTCTTTTCAGGAAGCCAATACCCAATAAACTTTTAGTTTGAAGAGCTGGGGAATTTCCATTATGTCCAAATATGCGTACGTTGTCATCGTATATAAAGTCAAGGCTATAGGTGGCACTGAAGTACTTGTTTATCTTGAAAGAAAGTTGATTCGTCATAAAAACATTAATGTTCTGTGGATGGTCAAGATAGTTGGAAAATAAATCCAACCTGCCCTTGTAGCTAATATTCTTATCGAGAGAATTCCGGTAGTTTATCGTAGCAAAAGCACCTAATTCAGTCTTTACATGTTTGCCAGTATCTACTCCATAAGCCGCTTGCCTTGATAATATTTCATTGGTTACTATGATTAAACGAGAAGTTGCAGGCGATAGGAACACAGATAATTTATGGTTGGGTTTATAATCGAACCCCAGCGACAATAGCGTATATGCTGGTGACATAAACGAAGAGGCAAAAGTACCCACATTATTATTATAGGTATAGCCATCAAAAAACTGCGACCTAAAATTGAATAATGCAGATAGGAACCATTTACCTGTAGTGTCTATTTTATAGCCGTACTTACTCAGAAAATCAAGACGGTCATCATTCTTTCTTTCTCCCAAACTCGATGTCTGTACAAAGCCGAGGTTTACATCCAGATTATTATCCCAATTGTATCTTTTCTTCTGATAAAATAAAAAATAGTTTAGGTAAGAACTTACCGCCATAGAGAAATTATCACCACCAGCAGCCCAATTGCTTAATGAGCCTTGTGCTAAAGAAAAGTTTACCAAGCCACCTCTTTTCCAATTCCAACTTGAGGTATCTGCCTCCTTGTTGATGGCCTTGTATGTTTCCTTAATTAATGGTTTTACTGGAAGGTCTTGTGCATAGGTAAAGTTTAATAGGCAAATCAGTATAGAGATTAGGGTTGCATTCTTCATTAAATTCAAATTTTTTGGCTTCAAAAGTAAGTGTTGAACTTCCTTGATTTATAATGCTGCCAAACTGACATTAATCCTTTATTTTTGCAATCTTAATTTTTTAATACTTGATGGATTTACTCGAAATAGAAAATAAGACACACAATGAAGTAAGGCAAGGTGAGGCCTATGTGTCAATTGACGATAGCCAAAATGTATACAAAAAGTACTTCTACATAGAAAGTTATGGCTGCGCAATGAACTTCAGCGATACAGAAATAGTGGCTTCTATACTAAATAGCAACGGCTACGGTGCTACCAAGAATGTGGAAGATGCTGAATTGATTTTTGTAAACACTTGCTCCATCCGCGAAAAAGCAGAAGCTACTGTACGCAAACGCCTTACAGAATTCAGAAAGCTAAAAGAGGCCAATAAGAATGTATTGGTTGGTGTATTGGGCTGCATGGCAGAAAGGCTGAAAACAAAGTTGCTCGAAGAAGAAAAACTAGTGGATATGGTGGTTGGTCCAGATAGTTACAGAAGCCTGCCAGCGCTTATTGCACGAGCAGAAACAGGACATAAGGCAGTAGATGTTTTGCTAAGCCGAGAAGAAACGTACGCCGATATCTCCCCTATCCGTTTGGATAGCAACGGCGTTAGTGCGTTTGTATCCATCATGCGTGGTTGCAACAACATGTGTAGCTTTTGTGTGGTTCCTTTTACCCGTGGTCGCGAACGTAGCAGGGATGCACACTCCATAGTGGCAGAAGCAACCGAGTTATTCAATAAAGGATATAAGGAGATAACACTTTTAGGGCAAAATGTAGATAGTTATCATTGGCATGATGAACAAAAACACCAGTTTATAAGTTTTGCAAAACTGTTAGAACAAGTTGCATTGATCAGTAAGGATTTAAGGATACGATTTAGCACTTCGCATCCAAAAGATATTACTGATGAGGTTTTATACACGATGTCGAAATACGAGAATGTATGCAACCACATCCATTTTCCCCTTCAAAGTGGCAGCACCAGGTTATTGCAATTGATGAACAGGACTTACTCTAAGGAGTGGTATCTAGCCAAGATAGATAAGATAAAAGAAATACTACCGAATTGTAGTATCACTGCCGACATTATTACAGGCTTTTGTACCGAGACGGAAGAAGACCACAAAGAAACGTTAAGTGTAATGGAGTACTGCAAATACGATATGAGCTACATGTACTTTTACAGCGAACGTCCGGGAACACTTGCCGCAAAAAGGTTTGAAGATGATGTTCCCTTGGATGTAAAGAAAAGAAGGTTGCAAGAGGTGGTGGATATGCAAGGCATTCAATCTACAGCAAGCAACTTGAGAGATATTGGTCGGGTATTTAAGGTATTGATTGAAGGAAAAAGTAAGAAAAGTGACCTGGATTGGTCGGGAAGAAGCGAACAAAATAAGTCTGTAGTATTCCCCAAGGGCGACTATCCTTATCAAAAAGGAGACTTTGTAATGGTAAAAGTTACAGATTGTACAAGGGCAACCTTATTGGGAGAAATAGTGGGATAACAATGAAGCATGAATAAATTAATACTGGACAATATTGAACCGATAAAATCTGTATGTGCAAAGCACTTTATAAAGAGTTTGTATGTATTTGGATCTGCCTCTACAAACAAGATGAATGAGTGCAGCGATGTTGATTTTTTATATGAAATAGACATAGAGAACTTCAAGGGTTGGGATAATGGCGAGTATGATTATGTAATGAACTTGATGGATATTCAGGTTGAACTGCAAAATATTCTTGGTAGAAAAGTTGACCTTATCAAGAATGGTCATTTCAAGAATAAATATTTTAAGGCTTCCATTGAAAAGAGTAAAACAATCATCTATGGAAGCTAGCGACAAACTAAAAAAATACTTGGGAGACATTTTAGATGCCATTGATAATATTGATATTACAACCAACGGACTTAGCCCACAAGCATATCAGAAATATGAGGTTGGTTGGGTTGTGGAAAGAGGGATAGAAATTATTGCAGAAGCGTTAAAAAGGTGTTGGCTGATAGATAGCTCGTTAAATATTTCATATAAACAACAAATCATTTCTACCAGAAATAAGATAACGCATGAATATGATGTGATAGATAATTATGATTTGTATGTGATAGTAACAAAGTATTTGCCTCTTCTTAAAAAAGAAGTGGAGGGGATACTTCATAATCTCTAGATTAATTTGATATGGACTTACAAAGTATAAAAAACAGGTTTGGTATAATAGGTAATGCACCGGCACTAAACTTTGCATTGAACACAGCCGTACAGGTTGCGGGTACCGATTTAACGGTGCTTATAGTGGGCGAAAGTGGGGTAGGTAAAGAAGTTATCTCGCAAATAATACATGCCACATCTACCAGAAAGCACAATCCTTTTATAGCCCTAAACTGTGGTGCCATTCCAGAAGGCACCATAGATAGTGAACTGTTTGGTCACGAAAAGGGTGCGTTTACAGGTGCAGTTGATGGAAGAAAAGGATATTTTGAAACTGTAAGCGGTGGAACAATATTCTTGGATGAGATTGGAGAATTGCCCTTGGGTACGCAAGCGCGTTTGCTACGTGTTTTGGAAACAGGAGAATTTATACGGGTTGGTTCTTCCAAGGTACAAAAAACAGATGTAAGGGTAATTGCTGCTACCAATAGGGAACTATTAGAATTTGCAGAGAAGGGCCGTTTTAGACAAGATTTATATTACAGGTTGAGTACTGTGCCAATCAGGATGCCGGCATTGAGGGATAGGCAAGAGGATATATTATTATTGTTTAGGAAGTTTGTTGTCGATTTTTCTGAACGCTATAAAACAACGCCTGTACAACTTGATGAGAATGCAAGGAAACTATTGGTAGAATATCCTTTTCCAGGTAATGTAAGGGAATTGAAGAATCTTGCCGAACAGATTTCTGTATTGAGCACAAATAGTAACATTGATATTACAGCACTTAAAAGATTCCTTCCAGATAAGGTTGTAAACAGGATGCCAATGCGTGCAAGTGATGCTGCACCACAAGGTGAGTTTGCAAATGAAAGAGAAATATTGTACAAGCTTTTCTTTGACATGAAGAAGGATGTGACCGAACTTAAAAAGATGTTTTTGGAGATACTAAAAAACCCTTCATTAACTGGCAGTGCATCAGACTTTATAAAAGAAACATTAAATGCAGACTTTCATGCAAATGGACACGACGCCATTTTACCACAGTCAAAGGTTTCTCAGCCAGTAGCTCATCAACCAAGTTACATTCAAACGCCAAACGGACAACCTGTCTTACTGAATGATGATGATATTTATCACCATGAAGAAATTGAAGAAACGTTGAATATCATGGTGATTGAAAAGGAGTTAATAATTAAGGCATTAAAGAAACATAAAGGAAAAAGAAAAGATGCGAGCAAAGAACTAGGCATTAGCGAGCGAACGCTTTATAGGAAGCTGATTGAATACGACATCGATAATCTATAACAATCCCCTCCTACATTTTACATATTAAAATTGATTGATGCCCAAAAGAATCGTTTCATATTTTACAATATTATTTCTGACGCTGACAATCTCAACGTTGTTTCAATCTTGTGGTATCTATTCATTTAAGGATGTATCGATAGACTATTCGAAGATAAAAACAATAAAAATTGGCTTCTTTGAGAACAAGGCGCGATATATCAATCCAACACTGAGTCCTTTACTCACAGATAAGATACAGCAAAAGATAGTTAGCCAGACCAAATTGACAAGGACAAACAACGATGATGCTAACCTTCAGATCTCTGGATATATTTCAGATTATTCTGTTTCTACAACTGCAATTGCATCTAATCAGGCGACGGGAAACAGGTTAAATGTAGGTGTGCATTTGATTGTGAAGAACAATGTGGAAAACAAAACAGATGAATATGACATTACCCGTAACTTCGACTTCTCGGCAAACTTATCATTGCAACAGGCAGAGGCAGGTTTACAAGAGCAAATAATAAGCAACATAACTGACGAAATTTTCAACCATATATTCTCTAATTGGTAATTATTTATTAATTTCACCCTAATATGACATCTGAAGAAGTATTATTTAGCATTACTGGAAATAGGCAATTCAACAACACCAACGTTGATGATATTTCTGCAGTTGTAAGGGAGCATCCCTATTTTTCTCCCGCCCAGTTTATATTGGCCTTGAAACAAAAAAAAGACAATAGCTACAATTATCAATATCAATTACAAAAGGCTTCTCTTTATTTTAGCAATCAGGTATGGCTAAATTATATCTTGAATGAAAAGGAAGTGGCTACTCCAGACCTTCACTTCCAAGAGATTGAACCCATTTTGGAGCCGATTAAACCTATTATTGAAGAGAACATCTTTCCAACATCCATACTTGGCACGCAAGCATATATCCCCCATGTTGGAGTTGATTTACAGGAAGATTTATATCATACAAACGATGAACTTCCCCAAGAGGAAACTAGTTTCGATTACAATTCGCTCTTCTCTAACGACAATAATGATATTCATGTGCCTACACTAGAGGCAGTGAAACAATTGTTGGGTAATAGTTCCACTGGAGCTGATGCAAAATCAGATACCCCTTTATTCCCAAGCATCCTAAAAGAGCCTATTGCAACGGCAGTAAGTTCGGGTGCTAGTAGGATACCTGCATTTTCTTTTCAACCACAAGAAGAAATCACCCCTACGGAATCAACGTCTATATATGTAAGCAAACCTTTTCAACCAATAATTGAAGCAAAGGAAGATGTTGAAGAAAAAACTGAAGAGGTATCTCCGCATGAAAAACATACGTTAACCCAAGTTCACTCTGAGGTTGAGGAGCCTATTTCTACCATATCATCTTATTCTTTCAAAGGCTTTGCGGACGAAACTCATCCTAATACAACTGATAGTAACCTTACAGATGCAGTATCTATTAGCGAAGCTTATGCCCAGCAACATACTGACGAGCACGAAGAAGAAAATGAGGAAGAAGAAGGAGGATCTTACGAAAACAATATTTCATCGCTTATATCTACTCAGGTAGAAGGATTCAAGAAGCCGGTTGAAGAGAACTCTAAGTTTGAATTTGAGAATGAAGGACACTTACACACGGTAGATTATTTTGCCTCACAAGGAATTAAAATAGATTTAACCCAACAACCACAGGATAAATTAACCATGCAAATGCGGAGGTTTACTGATTGGTTAAAACAGATTAAAAAGACGGACGCTAACCCTCAAGACCTAGGAACTGACCCAGAATTGGAGAAAGCTATACAAAATATTGCCAAGACTTCTATTGAAGCAAAGGAAATTGTGACTGAAACAATGGCCGATGTTTTCATCAAACAAGGCAAGGTCAGTAAGGCAATTCAGCTTTATATAAAATTAAGTTTTTTAGATCCTGCTAAATCCACTTATTTTGCAAGCAAGATTCAACAATTAAAAGGAATCTAAATTTATATTATGGTTTACTTATTTTTAGCTTTAATCGTTTTGGCTTCTGTTGCTTTGGCTTTTGTGATATTGGTACAAAATCCTAAAGGTGGCGGGCTTTCTGGTAGTGTTGGAGGATTGAACAACAATACCATGGGTGTAAAACAAACTACCGATGTACTGGAAAAAGGTACTTGGTTGTTTGCCGGTATCATTGCAGTATTGGCACTAACTTCTACCTTATTCTTGAAAGGCGGCACTACCAGTGTTGACAATTCTTTATTGCAAAAGGTGAATACAACTGCTCCTGCATCTCCTTCAGCAAAATAATTTATTGATTAACCCACATTTAATCCCCGCTAAGTAAAAACTTAACGGGGATTTTTGTTTATTTACCACATGAAAAAAACTACGCTACTAATTCTATTGCTGATAACTGTTTTTTTTGCAGCAACAGCCTATATATTTTTTGCCCCTGCCACTGCTTTTATTGAGAAAAGCAAATCAGTAGTCATACCGCAAGGCATGAATGACAAAGAAGATATAGCGAAATTGTTTGTACAAAAAGAGATAGTGAAAAACGGCTGGGCATTTAAACTATTAGGCGATGGTTTGCACATTTGGGGAAGGATAAAACCTGGCAAATTCCTGATAAAGCGAAGCGACAACCTCCTTACAATTGTACGGATGCTACGCAATAACCATCAAAGTGAAGTGAAACTTATTATTAACAAGGTTCGCACCAATGAAGACCTTGCCAGATTGATAGGTAAAAACTTCTCTACCGACTCTGCAACAGTAATGCAGTTTCTTACTAACAACGATTCCCTCAAACCTTTTGGAGTGGATAGCAATACAGTTTGTACTATCATCATCCCCAATACCTATTCTTTTTATTGGATTACCCCTCTTAGTAAAATACTCGCCAAGCTGCAATCCACCAGCGATGACTTCTGGAATACTGACGGCAGAAGCCAGAAAGCTGCTACTATGGGCTTTACTCCAAAGCAAGTCTATACCCTTGCATCAATAGTAGAAGAAGAAACCAATATGCTGGGAGACAAAGGCAAGATTGCCAGCGTTTACCTCAATCGTTACCATAAAGGAATGAACTTAGGTGCCGACCCAACCGTAAAGTTTGCCTTGAAGGACTTCTCATTAAAAAGAATCCTATTTCAACACCTAACTGTTCAGTCGCCTTATAACACGTACAGAAACAAAGGTCTGCCTCCGGGACCAATCTGTACCCCAAGCGCCGCAACAATAGATGAGGTACTCAATGCCCCAACCACCGATTATCTGTTCTTTGTAGCAAAGCCAGACTTTAGTGGATATAGCAATTTCAGCAGCAATTTTGCCGAACATAGCAAATATGCAAAGCAATACCAGCAGGCATTGAACGACTATCTACTAAAAAAACAAGCGCAGGAATAGTGACAAAATTTGAACGCCGCATTCTACACGTCGCACCCATCGCTTTTTTAGTTAGGCGAAGTATGCGTAATACTTTGCCTGGCCTTCAAGAACTCTCCATCCATGATGTAATTGTAGAATTTATCAACCAAGCAAAAAAAGTAGGGCTTCGCGAGCGGGCATCTGCCATTTCCTTCAATATAATAATGGCGCTTCCTGCGGGTTTGCTTTTCCTATTCTCCATCATTCCCTATCTGCCAGAATCTAACAATTTCGATGCACAGATAATGAGTCTCTTCAAGGATATTGCCCCCAATTCCAGTACCTACATTTTCATACGAAACATACTGGGAGATTTATTGGTAAAGCATGTGGGCTTTTTCTCCTTTGGCTTCGTATTGCTCATTTATTATTCCTCAAACATGATGATGGGCGTTATCCATACTTTCGATAAATCGATTCAAGAGAAACGGATATTCTTCCTCCACAAGCGTTGGCGAGCCATTGTGCTTACTTCCATTCTAATTGTTTTTGTATTGACCTCTTCCACGCTTCTTATCGGTCACCATCAATTCGAAATCTTATTAAAAAAGTTATTCCACATGAAAAAGAAGGCAGAATTGCCTTGGTGGGATGCCGTTCGGTGGATAATACTCATTCTCTTTTTATTTTATGGCATTTCCTTGATTTACAAGTTTGCCCCATCTGTCAAGCGGCGTTGGCCACTCATCACGCCAGGTTCTGTTCTTGCCACCACACTCACCCTCGTCACCACTTTAATATTTAGTTATTGGGTAAATAACTATGCTGCTTACAACCGCGTTTACGGGTCTATCGGCACGGTAATGATTATTATGCTGCTCATAAACCTCAATTCCCTCATTCTCCTCATTGGATTCGAGTTAAATATCAGCATTATAAAATTGGTTGCAGCAAGAGGAAATCGGCTATCAGGGAAATAGGTTTTTCGTTTGTAATCTATTTACGCTCGAATCAACCAATCCCCTACTTTTATTGTTTCAAACAAAAATTATTCAGCATGAAAATATCGGCGGTTATTGTTTCCTTGTTCATTATAGTTTCTGTAGTTCAGGCAAAGGCGCAGCCGCATGGGATCAAATGGGCAAAGGGTGGCAACGCCTATTATGAACAGGAGGAAGGGGCGATAATGAAAATAGAATTGCCTTCATTTACCAAAAAGACAATCATAACCAAGGCCAATCTTGCCGATAAAACAACAGGTTTTGGCGTATCTATCAAAGACTTTTTCTTTAGTGCCGATGAAACGAAGGTGTTGATTTATACCAACAGTAAAAAAGTGTGGCGTTACGAAACCCGTGGCGATTATTGGGTATATGATATTACCAGTGGAAGCATAAGTCAATTGGGCGAATCGTTGCCAGAAGCTTCTTTAATGTTTGCCAAGTTTTCCCCCAATGGAAGTAAGGTAGCTTATGTAAGCAAGCATAATCTGTATGCGGAAGAAGTGGCTTCTCACAAGATAACACAGCTCACTTTTGATGGTACGGATAAACTGATTAACGGCACTTTCGATTGGGCTTATGAGGAAGAATTTGGTTGCAGGGATGGTTTTAGATGGAGTGCCGATGGAACACAGATTGCGTATTGGCAGATAGATGCCACCAACATCAGGAGCTTTTTATTGATTGATAATACCGACAGTATCTACTCTTTTACCAAGCCCGTGGAATATCCAAAAGTGGGCGAAGACCCTTCATCCTGCAAGGTGGGCGTGGTAAGCATCACTTCCGCAAAAACAGTGTGGATGAATATACCTGGTGATGCTGTGCAGCATTATATCCCCCGTATGGAATGGACACCAGCTAATCAACTGATATTGCAACAGCTCAACAGAAAACAGAACGAGAGCACTATTTTTTTAGCAAATCCAACAACCGGGGAGGCAACCAATATTTACACGGAAACAGACAAGGCTTGGATTGATATAAAAAGCCGTTGGGACGATGATAACCCTGTTGGGTGGGATTTTGTAAACAACGATAAAGCCTTTGTTTGGATAAGCGAAAAAGATGGATGGCGGCACATTTACCTTATCTCGAATGATGGTAAAAAGGAAACGCTGATTACCAAGGGCAACTACGATATGATTACCCTAGATGCTATTGACAAGGAACATGGCTATATTTATTTTACGGCTTCGCCCAATAATGCAACGCAGCAATATCTTTTTAGAATATCTATGAGTGGCTATGGCAAGGCCGAAATGTTATCTCCTATCGGCGAGAAAGGAACACATAACTACGAAATATCTACCAACGGAATGTTTGCTTCACATAAGTTTTCCAGTCATAATATTTCTCCAAAGGATGAATGGGTGAGTCTGCCAGACCATAAGGTTATCAAGCAAAGCGAGGAAAAGGCTATGATTGATAAAAAAAGCAATGTGGAAATGATTCAGGTTACCACCGATGATAACGTAACCATGGACGGTTGGATGATAAAACCCACGCATTTTGATAGTACCAAGAAATATCCTGTGGTGTTTTATGTATATACCGAGCCCGGTGCCACCACCGTTTCTGATAGTTATGGCAATGCAAGAAACTTTTTGTACTATGGTGATATGGCCGCAGATGGCTATATACAAATTAGCCTCGATGGCAGGGGAACGCCTTCGCCAAAGGGGGCTGAATGGCGTAAGTGCATCTATAAAAAAGTGGGCATCCTGAATATTCACGACCAAGCAATGGCTGCCAAGAAAATACTGCAATGGAAGTATGTGGATGCAAGCCGCATAGCTGTTTGGGGATGGAGTGGCGGCGGCTCTACCACGCTGAACCTGTTGTTCCAGTATCCTGACATTTACAAAACAGGCATTGCCATAGGCCCTGTGGCATATAGGCTTAGCTATGATAATATTTACGAAGAACGCTATATGGGCTTGCCACAAGAAAACAGGGATGATTACATAAAGGCATCAGCCATTACCTATGCAAGCGGACTGACAGGCAATTTATTGTTGATACATGGAACAGGTGACGACAATGTGCACTACCAAAATTCCGAAATGTTGATTAATCAACTGGTGAAGTTTGGCAAATACTTTCAGTTTATGAGCTATCCCAACCGCACACACAACATTAGCGAAGGGGCTGGAACAAGGATACATCTATCAGTTACCTACACCAAATATTTGAAGGAACATTGCCCGGGTGGCGGGAGGTAATGTATAGTTTGCAAGATATTGGCATCATGAATCAGACATTTGGCAAGCCTTCTTTTGTTGGAAAAAATGCCATTTATTTCAATTTATTTTTTTAATAAGCATTAGTAATCAATTATTTAAACACAAGTTTGGTGCTATTAAACATACCCTTGTGACATCGAGTTCCATCTTGTAACCAATTGGATACAACTTGTATCCAATTGGTTACAAGATGGATCAGGCTGAAAAAGCCTTGAATTTGATTGATTTCAACCCTAATCCAACCAAATACAACCCCAATTCACTTGATTTTGACCCCCATCCAACTGGTTATGAGCCAAAACCAATTGGTTTTGGGGCATATTCACTCAAACTACCCCTCTTTTAGGTTCGTTAAAACCCGTAACCAATTGGATACAAGCCGTAACAAGGTGCTTACGGGCTGTATTTATTAAGCCAAAAATCAAATCAGATAGACATTCTAAAAGAGTTATCCACATATTTTAAAAACGCAAATAATCGCACGGATGCAAATTCAGGATGGAACAGGATAGCAAGTAAGTAAAGATGTTTTAATTTAGCAGATTATTGTTTCATATTCCCATTCTGGGGATTAAAAGTGAATTAAATGGAATAATTAGCTGGCATTTGGTATATGATTTTAAAAAACAACTACAATCGGAACAATGCCTGATAATATTCGATTACATTCTCAAAAATCTAAGCTCACTATATGAAAAAGTTTTCCTTTTCGTCTTGTATTAATTTGTCAAGAATCATTACGTTATTTCTTACCGTCCTGTTGTTTTCCGGAACAGCAAAGGCACAAATAATTGCCGAATGGCCTTTACTAAAGGTTAAGACCGGTAATGCGCTTGCAGCTACAAATGTTGCTGCCGGGATTACTACAGGCGTTGTAACCTACAATCAATACACTTTTGGCAATACTGCGCCAGCCGCAACAGGGCTAAAACTTAAAACGAGTGGTAATAGTCTTGTATGGCCGGCAGCGCCAGACCCTACAGTCCCTCCTCTTTATGGTGGTGCTGATTTTACACTTAATTTCCCCATTTCTTCTACTACAAAAGACTTTACTGTTACTGGGTTAACAATGGATATTGCCGCTCCTACAATTGCTACGGGAGTTGTATTGGCAGTAATTCCTTATTACCAAATAGATGGCAAAGGGGCTTGGACATCCTTTGGCACAGCCCAAACCTTTTCTGGTGCAGGAACTATCAATTTTGGCACACTCAACCAGCCTTTTTTTGTTAACAGTGTTAAAGGGACAGGTCATACCTATGTAATAAAACTTTGTTTTTATACCACTACGCCTGCTGTAACTACCAAAAGTGATTATTTTTCTTTAGCCAATGTAATATTCAACGGCACCACACAAGCAGCTACATTTCCTCCTGCTGTTAACACCCTTACTGCTACCGCTACTGGAAAATATACTGGAAACAGCACAGGAACCTATTCTTTTGGGGCTACTTTTCAGAACCCTACAAAAGCAGGTGTTACCTGGAGTACAACAGCAAGTCCAAATATCGCAACTTCACCATTTACCACTAATGGAGCTGGTGGAACCATTAATAGCAATATCACAGGGTTAATTGCAGGTACTACCTATCATGTACTAGCTTATGTGGTTACGCCAATTGATACAATTTACGGCCTGCCGGAGCATACATTTACAACAGATGCGCCTGCAGCACCAATTCTTACTACCATTGCTGCTTCTAATATTGCTTCTAATAAGGCCACATCTGGTGGAAACATCTCCGACAGTGGTGGTGTTGCCATCTTGCAGGAAGGGGTTTGCTGGAGTACTATCTCTGGTGCAGAAACAGCCACTTCTGGTGCCAATTTTACAAAAGATGGTAAGGCAAGTGTTTCTTTTAGCAGTATTATAAAATTACTACAACCTTCTACAACCTATTATGTAAAGGCTTACGCAAGAAACAGTGTAGGTATTGGCTATGCTACTAATGAAATTAGTTTTACAACCGCCGCCGCTGTGCCGGTTATCTCTGCCATACCTGCCAATTTATCCTTTCCCACTGTAGTATTAGGCGCTCCATCCTCAGTACTTGGTTATTCCTTATCTGGTGCATATCTATCGCCTGCGGCTGGCGTTATCACAATTACCCCTCCTGCTGGTTTTTCAATTTCCACTTCTAGCAGCACTGGTTTTGTTACAACACCTTTATCAGTTTCTTACAGCAACAGCACACTAGCAGGCACTAAGATATTTGTAAAGCAACTTACTACAAGCTATGGGGCAAATACAGGCACTATATTGCATAGTGGTGGTGGTGCGGTAAATCCAAATATTGATACTGTTACCTTAAATGGCGGTGTAATGCAAGACCCAGATGTACTCACCAATTCAGGCACAGATTTCTGGACAGGGTTTGGATATGAAGAAAAAATGAGTAAAAAAGCAGGAGATCCAAATGAGGCTAATATATCTATTTATGTATCTACAGGCAATCAACCTGCAACTGTACACGTAGACCTACCGAGTGCTGGATACGCCCAGAGTTTTACTATACCAGCAAATAGTGTTCATGAATTCACTAATTTCCCAAATGGTGACCCTAACAGCAATACGGATGTAGCAGGATTACCTGACACCCGTCTTTATAAAACAGGAATCAGTAATAAAGCTATTCATATTTATACTGATAATTTTGTACCAGTCGCAGCATTTTTACATACATATACAACTGGAAATTCTGCTGCTGGGGCGATGCTTTTTCCTAGTAATACTTGGAATTCTAGTTATACAGTTCAGGCTTATGGGGGTACAAGTAATAATTCTGACCCAAATTCCTTCTTCTTTGTTGTTGCTAATGAAGATAATACAGTAGTGAATTTTTGGCCAACCCAACCAGTTTTAGATTCTAGTGCTGCATCTTTATTTAATTCCAATCAAACAACCGCCGCTAATACTGCATATTCACCCATCCCGCTAACTGCAGCACCATATAGTGTGACACTTAACAAAGGGCAAATTTTTAATGCTATGGGTGGATTTGGTTCTAATAATAATGGTCTTGATTTAAGTGGAACAGTTGTAAAAACAAGTAATTGCAACAAAAAAATTGCAGTATTTGGCGGATTTGGTAGAGGTTTTGTAAATCCTTTGGGTTGTAGTGCAAGTTCTGGATCAGATCATTTAATACAACAAATGTTTCCATCTGTTGCTTGGGGTACTAAATATTTAACCAATCCAACTAAAACGGAAATCACAAATTATTATAGAATCTATATTAATGACTTGACTACTACTGTACAAGTTAACAAGGTAAAATTAGGAGCTGCCAATTTCACAAGTGGTATATATTATGAGTATGAGTCCACCCTGCCATTATTAATTGAAGGGAATAAGCCAATAAGCGTATGTCAGTTTGTTACCACCCCTAGTTGCAACACACCTGCTGTTAATGGGGGACCTGAAATGCTTATTTTAAGTCCAATTCAACAATCGATCACAAATGCCACTATATATTCAGCTCCATTTAAAACTAGTGGAAATACTCCTGCTTTGCCTAATGGTACAGCTGGAAACTGTGCGAGTTATCTAAACGTAATAATACCGAATTCAGGTGTTGCAGGATTTACATTGGATGGCAAGAATACTGCAGATATAGGAGTAGCAACTGTTGCGTGTTCTCTTACAGGAAATGGCAATTGTGCATCGTTTTCTGCCAGCAATAAGTTAATTCCCATGGCAAGCGCATTTAAACAGCATCCGCAAGATACTGGTTATTCTGTAGCTACTTTTTGGGTAAGTACTGCTGCTACACATACACTGTCTTCCAATGTTGGCTTTAATGCAATTGCTTATGGTCTTGGTGTTGGAGAAAGCTATGGTTACAATGCAGGAACAGCTATAAAGGATCTTACGGATGTAGTAACCACTATAACGCCTTTTGGTACTGCACCGAGTGCCATGACCTGCAAAGGTAATAGCACCAGAATAAATATTTCACTGCCTTACGACACAACAAAGGTTAGCAGCATTCAATGGATTTCTTCCGCCGACTCAAGCGTTACACCTACCAATGATACAACAAGCATTAACGCACCACTAACTACTGGTTCTTTTGTAAAAGATGGTGTAACGTACTATACTTACCAATCCCCAAAAACTTATCTCTTTGATAGTGTTGGTACTTTTAAATTCAATGTAACTGCCTTTGGCACTTTCACCAGCGAATGTGGTGGGTCTAAAACCTTTGACATCGTGATGACTGTAGTAAGGGATACCGCTGATTTCAGTTTGGCAGCCCTTAGCTGTGGCAGTCCTACGTACAATTTTACAGATATTACCAAAACAGTTTCTGGTGATACATTGACTAAATGGCAATGGACATTTGGTGCTTTTGGCAATAGTAATGTACAAAATCCTCAAAACATTACTTTCCCAGCAAAAGCAATATATCAGGTAAAGCTTCGTACCATTAATAATATTGGTTGTTTCTCAGATACGGTAAAAACTGTAGACCTTACAGGTGGTATGGTTGCTAAAATAAGTGCAACACCAGACACCGTTTGTTTGGGTTCGTCTATCACTTTTGATGGCAGTGCAAGTACGAGCTCTAGTGGAACGATTACTACATATTCTTGGGATTTTAATGATGGTACAAAAGTTTCAACAACCACACAAACCATTTCACATACCTATGCAACTGCCAGCGTTTATAAGGCAACATTGATGGTGGCCACAGCGGCAGGCTGTACCAGCAATTTGGATACAGTTTCTGTATTGGTAGCACCTATTCCTGTAGCTGACTTTTTGTTACCAACAGGTATCTGTTTACCGGGCAATACTACTTTTATCAATAAAAGTGATACTGCTATTTCAGGTCAGCTTACCTATATGTGGGACTTTGGAGATGCCATAGGAAAAAGCACCAATAAAGATCCAGTATATGCCTATACCACAGCACCATCTGCTTCGGGCTATTCTGTTAAATTAATAGCTACCTCTGCCTTCGGTTGTATAGGTTTACCGGTTACTAAAACACTTACTGGTGTATATGCTAAGCCAAAAGCTGTCATTGCACCAGTTGCCAATACTTGTTTTGGTGATTCAACTGCATTTACCGATGCAAGCACTGCCGTTAACCAGACAATTAATAAATGGAAGTGGGATTTCGGTGATGCAAATACTAGCACGCTTCAGAACCCAAAGAATAAATACACCACTGTTGATAGCTTTACCGTAACACTAATAATCAGTACAGGCCAAACCTGTAGTGATACTACAACATTGCTTGCAAAAATAAATCCAGTGCCATTGGCAGGCTTTAAGTTACCGAGCAGTTGTTTAGGAAGTGCCAATGCAACTTTTACCGATACATCTTCAATTATAAAGTATGATGGCAATCAAAGCATCGCTTACTATTCATGGTCATTTGGCGATCCTACTTCTGCAAGCAATACTTCTACTGCACAAAATGGACAACACGCCTACACAGTTGTTGGTTCGTTCCCAGTAAAGGAAACTGTAACATCTAATAATGGTTGTTCTGCGTCTGCCACAACTTCATTTATTATTGCTGGGTCTAGACCAGTAGCTGGGTTTACGATATTATATCCTACTAAGTTGTGTAGTAACCTTGCCGTGCAAATACAAGACATCTCAAAAATTAATCTTGGAGTAATTAGCAGGATAGCTATTCTGTGGGATACGGTGAACAACCCTTCCAGTGTTACAACGTACAATTCACCAGCAATTGATACAATATATTCAAATAAATACCAGAGCTTGCCTACTAATGCACCCTATTATGTTAAGCTGATTGCAACTTGTGGTAGTTCTTGTTCAGATACTTCAGCAGCTCAAATGGTTACCGTTAATGGAAGCCCTACTGTATCATTTAATATAACTCCTTCGAGTATTTGTGCAAGTAGCGCCCCAATAACCATTAATGGTGCATCAGAAACCTCAGGTCCTAATGGCACCCCTGGATTCACTTATTCAGGTGCAGGCGTAAACGGCACTAGCTTTGATCCTAGCAAAGCTGTTGTTGGAAGCAATACAATACAAGCAATGTATACTACTTCTGCTGGTTGTAAAGACTCAGCAACTAGTACTATTATAGTGAAAGCTAGTGTTGATTTAAACTTTAATCCCACCAGTTTAAAGATGTGTAAGACAGATTCGGCGCAATTGATTCCAATCAGTAATACAGGTATTAAGTTTTCTTGGACTGAAACGGATGCTCCCCAATACACAATGAGCGACTCAACTGCCAGGACTCCTATGGTTGGACCAATAAATGATATAACCACCTATACCGTTTTTGCTACTAACCCTGCGTATTGTTCGGCAACTAAGTCTATAACAGTCTATGCCTCACCATATCCACAAGTGACTATTATCAATCCTGCAAAGGATTCAGTTACTATATGTTATGGTTCTACCATAACATTAACGGCTAAAACAACATCTCCCAACATTGTCTGGACTCCGGCAGATTCACTGTCCACCTCCAATAACTTGAAATCTGTAATTGCCAATCCCGTGGATACCACTAGATATATAGTAAAAGTAACAGACAACTCTTACTGCGTTAAATCTGTATCTGATACTGTATATGTGGATGTATTGCCTAAATTAAATGTAGCAGTTCATGTAGGTAGCGATACTTCAACAGAAGTGACAGTTGGAGATTCTTTACACCTGCTTGCCTATATTCCTGATACTGCATTTAAGGCTCCCGTTACATACGCATGGTCGCCTTCTACCTATTTGGACAATACAGATACTTCAAGCCCAATACTGCTTGCATATCTTCCCCTGCCAAATCCTGACTCACTAACCTATACGGTAACTGCAACCACAGATCAAGGCTGTACGGCAACTACCACTTTCCCTGTTACCTTCTATGCTACGCAACCCGACATATTGGTGCCATCGGCTTTTGCACCTAATAGTGATATAGCAAAAAATAGGATTTTTGTACCTTTCCCAATAGGAATCATTCACTTTGGCTTTTTCAAGGTATTCAATCGTGCAGGGCAACTTGTTTTCAGTACCAACAAAATTGGTGAAGGTTGGGATGGTACCATTTATGGAGTTCCAGCCGATCCCGGTACTTATGTTTGGATGACCGATGGAATAGACTATAATAAACACTCACATCCACATAGTGGAACAGTAGTATTACTGAGATAGTTAGAAAAGAAAGTTTAAACAAAAAAAGTGCAGCTAAATTGGCTGAACTTTTTGTTTAAGAGGGATTGCAGTTTTTCCTCTGTGTTCTATCAGGTATTTGGAGCGACCGTTTTATCCAATTTGTAGTTTTAAAGACTATATATGATGACATAAAATAAAGTTTTTACTCATCCTTTATATCTAGGATGACATAAAATAAAGTTTTTACTCGTCCTTTATATCTAGGATGACATAAAATAAAGTTTTTACTCATCCTTTATGTCTAGGATGACATAAAACAAAGTTTTTACTCATCCTTTATGTCTAGGATGAC